>NZ_JASHDO010000002.1:0-185146 GCF_047463615.1 Streptococcus infantis
CTTGCTGATGTACTTGCGCTTGTTGAAGCCGATGTGCTTGCTGATGTGCTTGCACTTGTTGATGCAGACGTGCTAGCTGATGTACTTGCGCTTGTTGATGCTGATGTACTTGCTGATGTGCTTGCACTTGTTGATGCAGACGTACTTGCTGATGTGCTTGCGCTTGTTGATGCAGACGTACTTGCTGACGTGCTTGCACTTGTTGATGCCGATGTGCTTGCTGACGTGCTTGCTGATGTGCTTGCGCTTGTTGAAGCCGATGTGCTTGCTGATGTGCTTGCACTTGTTGATGCAGACGTACTTGCTGATGTGCTTGCGCTTGTTGATGCAGACATACTTGCTGACGTGCTTGCACTTGTTGAAGCCGATGTGCTTGCTGACGTGCTTGCTGATGTGCTTGCGCTTGTTGAAGCCGATGTGCTTACTGAAGTGCTTGCGCTTGTTGAAGCTGATGTACTTGCTGATGTGCTTGCACTTGTTGAAGCTGATGTGCTTGCGCTTGTTGAAGCTGATGTACTTGCTGAAGTGCTTGCGCTTGTTGAAGCTGACGTGCTTGCTGATGTACTTGCGCTTGTTGATGCAGACGTGCTAGCAGATGTACTTGCTGACGTGCTTGCACTTGTTGATGCAGACGTGCTAGCAGATGTGCTTGCGCTTGTTGAAGCTGACGTGCTTGCTGATGTACTTGCGCTTGTTGATGCAGATGTACTTGCTGACATGCTTGCTGATGTGCTTGCACTTGTTGATGCAGACGTGCTCGCTGATGTGCTTGCGCTTGTTGATGCAGACGTGCTTGCTGATGTGCTTGCACTTGTTGATGCAGACGTGCTAGCTGATGTACTTGCGCTTGTTGATGCTGATGTACTTGCTGATGTGCTTGCGCTTGTTGATGCAGACGTACTTGCTGACGTGCTTGCACTTGTTGAAGCCGATGTGCTTGCTGACGTGCTTGCACTTGTTGAAGCCGATGTGCTTGCTGATGTACTTGCTGAAGTGCTTGCGCTTGTTGAAGCCGATGTGCTTGCTGAAGTGCTTGCACTTGTTGATGCTGATGTACTTGCTGATGTGCTTGCACTTGTTGATGCAGACGTACTTGCTGATGTGCTTGCACTTGTTGATGCAGACGTACTTGCTGACGTGCTTGCACTTGTTGATGCAGACGTACTTGCTGACGTGCTTGCGCTTGTTGAAGCTGATGTACTTGCTGAAGTGCTTGCGCTTGTTGAAGCTGATGTACTTGCTGATGTGCTTGCACTTGTTGATGCAGACATACTTGCTGATGTGCTTGCACTTGTTGAAGCAGACGTGCTTGCAGATGTACTTGCGCTTGTTGATGCTGATGTACTTGCTGAAGTGCTTGCGCTTGTTGAAGCTGATGTACTTGCTGACGTGCTTGCGCTTGTTGAAGCTGATGTACTTGCTGAAGTGCTTGCGCTTGTTGAAGCCGATGTGCTTGCTGATGTGCTTGCACTTGTTGATGCAGACGTGCTAGCAGATGTACTTGCGCTTGTTGATGCTGATGTACTTGCTGATGTACTTGCAGATGTACTTGCGCTTGTTGAAGCCGATGTGCTTGCTGAAGTGCTTGCACTTGTTGAAGCTGATGTACTTGCTGATGTGCTTGCACTTGTTGATGCAGACGTACTTGCTGATGTGCTTGCACTTGTTGATGCAGACGTGCTTGCACTTGTTGATGCAGACGTGCTAGCAGATGTACTTGCACTTGTTGATGCTGATGCCGATTCAGAACGATATTTTTTCTCTGAAACAGTTTCATCTTGACTATAGACAGTTGGTGGATATGGCTGGCTACCAGATGCTACTTTAGCATTATCTTTATAGTAGACAGTTGCAATTCCATCATCACTTACGTCAATGCTAGAAATACGATCGCGACCTTTTGGAACAACCTTATCGTGAGCTTTTCTGATTTCTTCACGAACTTTTTCCTTATCATCCTCCGTCAAGTGATTCTTATCCTTGACTTCAGTCAAGTCAATAGCAGGCTTCTTAAACAAGTTCTGCAACTGATCCTGCTTAATGCCAATTTCTCCTACATCAACGCTATTCCCACTCGGATCCGTAGCAATGAGCCAACGTCCCCAGCGATTCCCTGATCTCCACGTAAGATCTTTATTAGTAACCGCATTAATGGTAAATGTCGTTTGGTCATCATTTGTTAAGGTATTGATAATATTTGTGATTGGACCTTTTCCCCATTCAGGTCTGTTTTCGAAGAAGTCCGTCAAGTCTTTTCTATTACCAGAGACCTTCAGTGTGACTAATTTACCACTATTATCTTTACCTGTATAAGTAATCTGAATATTATCTCCAGCATAGAACAAATAATTACCATTGATATCTCTCTTAGGCTCTTGACCATTTACTTTGACTGTGTAAGTAATTGTTGGATTTACACGTTCAGGAGTAATCTTTGCAGTCGTTGTAGCCGAAGTCAAGGTTTCAGTTCCACCACTTGGTAGAGCCACTGTTTTCTCTTGCTTAGCTGTTACATCACCTGTCGGAAGAAGTCCATTGTTACCATCATAAGCTTTCTTCAAATCCTTCGGATTGAAAGTTACACTTGTTTCATTATCTTCAGCTGTCTTTGTGAATGTATGTCCTGCTAATGTGAGTGTGATAACAGCTCCAGGCGTTACATTTGTAACAACAATCGATCGATTTGGCAAACCACCAGTTTCATTTGTAGAATCAACTGAGATGACTGGCGCTTGTGGGTTAACTGTGTAGGTGATCGGAACACGTTGTTTTACACGTACTCCCGTACCATCAGCAGGTAGTTCAACTTCTACATCTTTTGTGAATCTACCAACTCTAGAAAGATCTGGAGCTCCATCAATCCAAGTGAACTTAGTTTTATCTGCATTATAATCAGGACTTCCTGTCACCTTGGTGATAGAATCTTTCGGATTTGCAGCTACGCGTTGATACTCAGGATCATTTGTCTGATTCTGAGTAAAAATATAGGACTGATTTGACTCGAACTTGTAAACATCATGAACAACATCGACAGTCTTACTCAAAACTTTGGATGCTGTTGTCTCACCGAAACGACCCACAGGGTATGTAAATGTAAATTTATATCGATGACTTCCTGCCTCCGCAGTGCTAATAGGCGATGTTGTCTGAGAAGCGCCTCCTACTTTGGTCCATTTCTGACTAGCACCTGAAGGGAAGGCATCTCCGACACGAGAGACATAGTCCAACCAGAATGTACCATTATGAGGAGGGGTCCCTTGAATATCATTGATTGCAGGCTTAGGTGCAATTGTCGCCATAACATTATAATTAACAGTAACATCATCTGTAGATCCATCCGCGTATGTGACTGTTGCTACAGCCTTTTTATTATCCCCAGAGTTAGTTGTGTTAATTGGTGTCTTCCAAGTAACAGTGGCACCTTGCGGTAACTGTTTCCCACCTTCAAGCTGAACAAAGTTAGCGGCATTTGACAAATCACTAGCTGTTTCACCAACATAAGTATAGACAGTTGGCACCTTGGCTACAGCATTGTATTTATCCGTCTGATTTTTGATTACAAATTTTACATAACCATTGTCAGCAACACCATTCTTCGCATGAACACTGTCTGTGACGCCACGATCATCTGTTGCCATCAAATAGCGTTCAAATGATCCTATCGGTGCCGTTTTATCTAGAGTACCTGTAAGAGTAATCGTTGCATTAGCTTGATTCGTTAAGCTAGTAATCGGATTTGAACGATTGATACCAGTATATCCTGCGTAGTTGTTCCCGTTTGCATTATCCGCAGTATAATATTGCGGCTCAAACTTCAATGAAGAAATCTTGCCAGAATCATCCGTTGCACTAAAGGTTACATTAACTTGTTCTCCACGGTATAAATAGATTTCCTTAGTCGTAGCATTATCATAAGGGATCACCAACTTAGGTCGCTCATTAACTGTAAGCGACTGCGGAACAGTATTCCTTGTCAAATCCTTATAAATAATCGTTGCAGTACCATCGCTTGCAACTTCGATGTCCTTGATACGGTGAGTTGTCTGATTATTCTTAGCGTAGATGGCATTCTTGACAGCTGTCTTTTCAGGTCCAGTCAAGTTACTCTTATCTACAACTGGTGTAAGTTCAGGATTAGTCACTGCAAGACGGTCTTTCAGTTGTCCTTGGGTGATACGAACATTACCAGTTCCTACAGTTCCGTTGACATTTCCTACTTGGTCCGTTGCAACTGCATTCCGTTGCCAAGTATTTCCTGACTTCCACTCCAGATCATCCTTCATATGAGCATTAACTGTGATAGTCGCAGGGTTTTCTGGTGTAGCTGTGATATCTCCTGTCAAGAGCCCTACAGTTCCTGTACCATATTTAGGATCTTCAAAGAAGTTATCTCTCAAGCCTGGTTGGCTTCCATCTGCTCTAGGTACAATCTTGAACTCTTTTAACTTACCACTATTATCAGTCGCAGTAAATTTAATGGTGAAGTCATCACCAGCATAGACGATGTGTTCATTTCCATTACCAGCAACTGGACTTGGAGTCGCTGGGATAGTCTGACCACCACGTGTCACTGTAACCGCAGGGACAGGTACTTCCGTTTCCGCTCTTACACTTGCTCGAACGTAATCCACAGTGTTATCACGATAGGTAAGTTTGATTTCACCAGTATCAGACACTGTAATTTCTTTACCGCCTTCAGAACCCTTCACATAGTCAGTACCTGAAAGGATAGTAGCATTTTGTCTCTTGAAGTTTGCAAGGATTTGAGCTTTCTCAGTTTCACTCAAGGCTGAAGGGTTGTTAACTGTAACAGTATCCCCACTTACAGGATTATTACGCTCGTTGAAACCTTTGATATTAAGCGTCAAACGACCTACCGTAGTTTGTTTAGCAGTATCAAATACTTTGAAATCAAGATTGTAAACACCAGGAGTCATCGGATTCCATCCGTTCTCACGACCAAGTGTTCCACTTATAACTGAGGTATGTTGAGTAGGGTTTCGTCTGTCAGTATAGTAGGGTCTAAATCCCTCAGTCCCTACATTCGTTCGACTCATGGTCAATCCATTGATATGAGTATTATCTGGAGAACCCAATACACCTATCAATCCTTTATCATCCCTCATGTCAAATGAAACACCATTGGCTCCTCCTACAACTTCATCGTTGTATACTTCAACATATTTGGGAGTAACAGTAACAGTTGGCGCTTTATCAATCGCTCTTTGACCTGCACCAGTAGCAACCGTTCCATGCATAACCCTTGTATAGTTACCAGCCGTAGATGCACTATCGAATGGTCGACTACTTGTAGCTACTTGCGCATCCAAAGTAGCTTCACTAGAATTGTTATTCACCGTTGCATAGATCCAAATAGTCGCATCTAAGTTTCTATTCAAATCATGGCGCTTATTAAAGACGTATTCGTTCCCAGAACCACCACGTTTCTCCATTGGCTCTCCATTAAAGAGAACTCGAGTGATGGTTGTATTTTTATCCACTTGTGCGATCAGACCGGCGTAGTTAAGGGCACTCTGTGAATGCATATTGATACGCCAGCTAACTTCTCGACTTCCACTTACAAAAGTTCCTTGCTCAAGCGAGGCAGTTGTATGTTCGTTAAGAGTTACAGGTGCAAAACCTCTGAGGCTTTCTCCTGTTGGCATAGCTTGACCATTACGGCTATCACGTTGACCTGAATTTGCACGTAAAACGGCATTGGCGATAGAGTTACGAGCCGAAGTTGCCCTCTGCACCACTGCTGTCAAATCACCAGTTTGATTTGCAAGTGCTTTTTCAATCTCTACTACAGCAGCATTCACCTTGGTGATAGCTGAATCGGTATTTGGTAGACCAGCAGCCTTAGCTAGATACTCACCCATCTCAGCTGAAAGTTTCGCTAGTTTTTTGCGATCCTCTTCCGCCTTCTTAGCTGTCGCTTCTGATGTTACGGCAGCAGCAATGGCTGTAGTAGCAGTAGTCGTCACATCCCCTTGTTTAGGACTGAGGTTTTCTACTTTAGAGATAGCATTGGCAAGAGTTACTTTGCCGTCCAAAGTTGGAGTAGCAGTTGCCTTTTGGCTAGCAGTTTCTTGGGCACTAGTTCTACCAGATTCTGCTTGACTTTCCGCTTGTGGAGTAGCTACTGACACAGTCTGTGAACTACTTACAGTTGAAGTAGCTGATGCTGATACAGATGTACTTGTAGAAGCTGATGCACTGGCTACCGCACTGGTTGAAGCTGATGCACTTGCCACAGCACTAGTTGAGGCAGAAGCCGAAGCTACCGCACTAGTTGAGGCAGAAGCTGATGTAGAAGCACTCTCACTGATAGAAGTTGATGCTGAAACAGAAGCTTGCTGCTCATCATCTTTCTTAACAGTTCCCAAGACAGCTTGGTCAGAAGTAGCTAAAACATCGGCACTCTCTACTGTTTTCTCAACCGCTGTCTGTTCATTAGCATAAACATGAGATTGAGTCGCAACTCCTCCGCCTATAACAGTACCCGCGGCAGCTATCCCCTTGAGGATATCTAGTCCAGTGATAGATTTAGATACATGATCTTCTACCACTTCAGTTGTAACTTGGGCCGTATCAATACCACCACGAAGAACTTTAAACAAGCCAAATAGTGACGTTGAGGCACGCAACCAATGTTTTCCCGACTTGATCAACTTATATCGGGTAACACGATCAGTTTCTCTATACCGTCCTTCCTGACGTCTAAAAAACATGAAATTTCTCCTTGAGTTCATTTTTTTTTAAAAAAACAAACTATCAAAATAATTAAACTTAAAATCAGTCTTCTATTTGAAACTCTATTCTTTCGATAAATATATTAACCGATGTTATTTTGTTTGAAAATTCGGATAGGATTGTTCTCTAAACACTTTATTATAGCACACTTTAATCCCTATTGTCCAAACATTTTAACAATAATTTTTATTAATACTAAGCACCACTACTTCTTTTTACGAATAAAGAATAAAAATGATTTTAGAGTCCTTATTTTTAAGAAATATTTAGTTCCAAGCTTCTTTCAAGACATAAATAATATATCTAAATAAGTTATACACAGATATAGCATTTTTACGTTTCATTAAAAAAAGCCGCCTGATTGGGCGACTTAATTTTTATAGGGAGATTATTATGAAAAAGTTTTAGGAGTATAAGTTAAGGTCTTTTTAACTTATGAGATAAGTATACAGCTCCTATCTTAAAGTTTCCTTAAGTATTTTTAAATGTGAGATTTTTCCATTTTTCTCGCCAATTTTTCTTAGATAAACGCTGTTGATAAAGCTTCATTCGGTCTTGATTTTCTAAAAAATGAGGAGTTGGACGAACCTGAAAGTTCAAAATATCTTCCAAACCATAAGGGGCAAAGAGCTCTAAAGTTGCGTCAGCTTGCAAGCGAAGTCCTACTGCCGTGCAACGTTCAGGATATTTACTCATGGCATCGCAGGAATTTCTATATGGAGGTGTGTGGGGACTATGTTGGTGCATATAGACTTGATTTTTCAACTCCCACTGATACTGGGGGAAGTCCTCTCTCAGCTTGCTCTCTAGAGCCAGCGTTTCTTCGTAACTCACCTCTGGGTCAAAGAAAATCACATCCACATCCGTATCACGATCAAAAGCCGGTTTATCTGACAAGAGATTCCAGATAAAATTTCGAGCCGAACCAGCTGCCAACCAGGAATCCTTCAACTCCAAGTCACGGATGATGGTCAAAATAGACATCATGTCAGAATTTTCCCTGAAAGAGTCTAAAACTTCAGTCTCATTTTTCAATGTATTCATACCCCAAATGTTCGTAAGCCTTGGCTGTCGCGACCCGTCCTGAACGAGTTCGCATGATAAAGCCTTTCTGGATCAGATAAGGTTCATACATATCTTCTACCGTCTCACGCTCTTCAGCGATATTTACCGAAAGTGTTCCTAGACCGACAGGACCTCCACCGTACATCTCAATCATGGTGCGAAGAATTTTCTGGTCCACATAATCCAAGCCTTCATGGTCTACATCCAGCATGGTCAAAGCCTTATCCGTGATCACATCATCAATCAAGCCATCGCCCATAATCTGCGCAAAGTCGCGCACGCGCTTGAGGAGACGATTGGCGATACGAGGAGTCCCACGACTACGGAGGGCCAACTCAGAAGCTGCCTCGTGAGTAATTTCCATCTCAAAAATATCTGCCGTCCGCTCAACAATCTCTGTCAAGTCATCATGGGCATAATACTCCATGTGACCAGTAATCCCAAAACGTGCACGAAGAGGATTTGAGAGCATCCCTGCTCGTGTCGTCGCACCGATCAAGGTAAAAGGTGGCAATTCCAGATGAACACTTCGGCTAGTTTCCCCAGCACCAATCATAATGTCAATGTAAAAATCTTCCATGGCACTATATAAAACTTCCTCGACAGCCATTGGTAAACGGTGGATTTCATCGATAAAGAGCACATCTCCAGGCTCTAAGTCATTCAAAATCGCAACTAAATCACCAGCTTTTTCGATGACAGGACCAGACGTTTGTTTGAGATTGACTCCCAGTTCATTGGCAATGACAAAAGCCATGGTTGTTTTCCCGAGACCTGGAGGGCCAAACAAAAGAACATGGTCTAGCGCCTCGTCACGCATTTTTGCTGCTTCAATAAAGATTTGAAGCTGCTCTTTAACCTTGTCTTGTCCGATATATTCACGTAAATATTGGGGACGGAGGGTACGTTCTACCAACTCCTCATCGCCCATGATTTCATTATCTAAAATTCTACTCATGTTCCTATTATAGCAAAAATCCATCCTACAAACAAAAAAGCCACCTGATTTGGCGGCTTCTTTAGGGAGATTATTATGAAAAAGAAAAGTTTAGGATTTCTATTAAATAAAGTTAGGAGGTCTTTATTTAATGATTACATGATACATGAGTAAACTTAAAGTTAACTTAAGACAAAAGAATTATTTTAATTTTTTTCGATCCACCCAAATCATCCCTGTACAATCATAAGTAGATAAGGTTTTAAACCCCAGAGAACGGTAAAAACCCAAGGTTTTTTCTGTCTGTTCAGTCGCTAGTTGTATTTGGTAGGCATCCTTATAGTCAGCCAAGGCTTCTTTCATCAAGTTACTACCAATTCCTTGGCGCTGATAGCTAGGCAAAACAATCAAATCCTGGACAAAAACCGAAGAGAAACCGTCTCCGATTAAGCGAACTAGACCAACGATTTTCTCACCATCACGGGCAAGATAAGTCGCTAGCGAATGAGACAAGGCCTGGGCCAGCATCTGGGGTTGATGTGTATAGTTTGTCCAACCAACTGCCTGATAGAGCGGTAAAACGTCATCGATTGAAACAGATGTTTCTTTTGTAATCTTAATCATATCCAATCTTCCTAACATTCTCGTAGAGATTTAATCTGTTGTCCATTTTTATCAAAATTTTCAGGAGCCAACCATGTTTCTAAACGAGCTTTGACTTGAGGCCAATCCTTATCCATCATAGACATCCAATCCGTATCTCGAGTCCTTCCCTTGTAGATAACCGCTTGACGGAAAGTACCTTCGTAGATAAATCCCAAACGTTCTGCAGCTTTTTTAGAAGGTAGATTTAGTGCATCACATTTCCACTCATAACGGCGGTAGTTGAGCTCTTCAAAGACATAACGAGCTAGCAAATAGTGGGCCTCTGTTCCCATCCTTGTTTGTTTGAGAGCTGGAGAAAATGTCACCGCACCAACTTCAATCACGCGATTAGCTTGGTCAATACGCATGAGAGAAAAAGTCCCCAACGCCTTTCCAGTCACTTTATCGATAATCGCATAATAGAAGCGATCCTTGCGCTCAAGCATCTGCTTTAAAGCGACGATTAATTCTTCGAGATTCTCTACTGGCGGTTGAAAGAGATAGGTCCACATCTCTCGAGGTGATTCTGGACCATAAACAGCCAGCAAATCCTCCGCATGCTTTTCTACTGACAGAGCTTCGATAATCGTATACTGTCCTTCTATCCGTACAAGTGAAGGCAAAACTCCAGGTGTGTCGTCTACAGGTTCACCAATCATCTGACCATATTCATTTACTGGCATTGTTTTCTCCTTACTGTTTTCATTTCTGGAGTTACTATACCACAATTTAGTGAAAATTGAAACCAAGAATCAATCTACTGGAATGCTTAAGATTCTAAACTTGCAACATGCTTTCGTTTATCTTTTAAAGCTTGGTTAATCTTCTGGGTCTGCTTGTGAGTTTGCCAGATTTGATAGAGCCAGATAAGGCCATAAATCAACAAGAAGATAAACCAATGGACAGGGCTGAGCAAAGCGACTCCCCAGCCAAAAAATAGGCAGGTCAAAACTAAAATGACAGCCGTCACTAGTAAATGCAAGACCACGCGTATGCTATAAGCTAAAAATTCTAGTTCCTCAATCATGACTGACAAAATCCCCATGGTACCACTCATCAAAAAAATGGCTAAAATATTCCTAACATTAAAGGCTGGATAGATAATGCTAGGGAAAATATGAGCTAGCAAAACCAACCCCAAGTAAAAGAAGGAGCCTGTCCGCATACCTGTTACAAAATAAGCTATCAAGCGTTTCATCATTTTCTCCTATAAACCTAAATAATCCATTAAGGACTTGACATATTTCCGACTCACACTAGATTTTATGCCCCGTGTCAACTTAGCCATCATATTTCCTGAAAAACTATCCGATAAGGATTCTAAATGGTCAATATTGATAATAGCGTGACGGGATATCTGCAGGAAATTCCGGCGATTAACCCGATTTTGAAAGTTTATCAAGGTTTCCTTAGTCATATAAAACCCATCAACGGTATAAATAGTCAATACATTTTTATCAATATCTGCCATGATAATCTCTTCAATCTTCACCATGACCAATTGATCATCTGTTCGGATGGGAATCACTACCTGATTGACAGTTGAAAATTGTTCTAAATAATCCATCACTTCTCGAGCTTGATCAGTTAACTGAGCTGCCTGAATGAGAATGTGAGGATCTTTTTCTGAAAATTCTGGGGTCATCTCAAAATGAATTTTCATCTTTACTCCCATACATCTTTATTTTCTCTTGCTAGACACTTTAACCAATAAAAGCCAAAGAAGGATAGCTGCGAGACTGATACTTACCACTATAAGATATGTTTTCTCCTTTGTCAACAGCTCCTGCCATTTTAACTCGATCCCCATTTTTTCTTGAAATTCTGCTAATAAATCGCTATTCCCGGCAAAGGTATCTGCTAGTTGTTCTTTCATAAAGACTTGTCGATAGAGAGAGGCAATATAGGTTGCAGGTGTACACTTCATAAGAAGTTGAGCAAAGTTAGGCAACACTCCAAGAGGGACATAAGTCCCCACTAGAAATCCAGAAGCTGTTCCCACTATGGTGGCTAGCTTTCCAAGACTATCCACAGATTGAAAACGGTGAATCAAAATAGCATTGACCAAGCTAGAGAGCACACTACTGAGCAACATAATTAAAGCCACTTCTGCTAGCTGACTCCAAACTGGGACCTCCTGAAAATACAGGCTCATCACTACAAACATAAACAACTGCATCACAAAAGAAATGACAATACTGCTGATTAGATAGGAGACCTGTAAGCCCCAGCTACCTAAATCTGTCAAAAATAGATCTTGATCCACTTGATGTTCACGGTCCTGCACCATTTGTGTAAGAGCCGTAAAACTGGTTGTAATCCCAGTCACAGCCAAGGTTCCACCCATCAGCCAATTATTTAAAAGGCTCGTTTTATCAGGGAGTTGGGACCAAGCATCCGTCAAGTTTTTCTGCAGAAAAATGATATAAAGGAGGAAGGAAATCAATGCCCCCAATAATGAGAAAAACACTCCTGAACGATTACGAAAATATAAGGTAAAGTTCCGTTTCAATAAAGCTAACATTAGCGAACCTCTCTTCCTGTTAGAGCGATAAAGGCATCATCCATAGTACCTGGGCGAAACTCAAAAGAATCAATTTCTTCTCGAACTTTTGCCAAATATTCAATGGCTTCCTGTGATGTCCTTGGATAAAAAAGATATTCCAACTCATTTTCTGCTTCTACTGTCATTTCAGTCTGTAGCCATTTTTCTAAGTCCCTCATTTCTTTAAAACGAATTTTTAGGATATTAGATGCATACTGACTCTTGATAGCTGTCGCAGAACCTTGCGCAATCACTTTTCCATGATCAACGATATAGATCTGATCCGCTTCATCAGCTTCATCCAGATAATGCGTCGTTAAAACAATGGTCATCCCTTCATCCTTTTGTAGTCGATACAGGAGATCCCAGATAGATTTGCGAGTCTGAATATCGAGTCCCGTTGTTGGCTCATCCAAGAAAAGGATATCTGGTTGCGAAAGAAGAGCACGCGCAATATCAACTCGACGCTTTTGCCCGCCTGACAAAGTTCCATAGAGTTGTTTCTGGAAAGCAGTCAAACCCAGTTGATGGATCAAGTCCTCAACACGATTTGCTTCAATCCCCTTATACTGTTGGGCACGAATCGTGAGATTTTCCCTAACTGTCAACATCTCGTCCAGTACACTAGCTTGAAAAACAACTCCGATTTTCGTATTTGGTGCATATAGAACCTGACCTTGTGTTGCTTCTTTCAAACCGATTAACATGGAAATAGTTGTTGATTTTCCTGCACCGTTGGGGCCCAAAATAGCATTGAAACTTCCTTTTTCAAACTGTAACTGAATACCGTCAACAGCCGTGTAATTGCCGTACCGTTTTGTTAAATGTTTCGCTTGTAAAATCATATTTCTCCCTCCTTCTGACACATTTAGTCTAACAAAAAAGTCGTCGGAAAAACGGCTTTCGAAGACAAGTGGTTAAAATGCCAGGTTAAGTGGTGCGATAGTGGGAATAGAATTATATTTTTCGATAAAAAATCCTCCAGATTCTACTCTGAAGGATTCATTTCTTATTTAATAACGATATTAACCAATTTAGTTGGCTTCAATAGTCCAGTGGACTATTGAAGGTGGCAGATATGGCTAATAAACTCGTTATTTAACGACAATATTCACGAGTTTATTTGGTACTGCAATCACCTTCACAATTTCCTTGCCATCAATCTCTGCTTTGACTTTTTCATTTGCAAGAGCAACTTCTTGCAATTCTTCGCGTGATAGGTCTTTAGCGACCATGAGTTTGGCACGAACTTTTCCTTTGATTTGAACGACGATTTCGATTTCGTCTTCAACCAATTTGCTTTCGTCCCAAGTAGGCCAAGCTACATAAGAGATTGACTCACCTGTTGCTGTAACAGTTTGCCAGAGTTCTTCTGCCAAGTGAGGTGCAAATGGTGCGATCAATTGGATAAATCCTTTGGCGTAGTCCACATAGAGTTTGTCTTCCTTATTAGCAGCGTTGACAAAGACCATGAGCTGGGCAATGGCTGTGTTGAATTTCATGGACTCGATTTGCTCTGTGACAGCTTTAACTGTTTCGTTATATACCTTATCAAGAGCACCATTGTTTTCAGCAACGATTTCTTTACTTGTAATCAAACGGTAAACACGGTCGAGGAACTTACGGCTTCCTTCCAATCCTTCTTCAGACCAAGCGATGGAAGCATCAAGTGGTCCCATGAACATTTCATAGACACGAAGGGTATCAGCACCATATTGTTCCACCACATCGTCTGGGTTGACCACGTTCTTGAGGGATTTAGACATCTTGGCTGGCGCTTGCTCCAATTCTTCTCCTGTTTCCACATGGAAGAAGGAACCGTCACGTTTTTCAACCTTGTCAGTCGCCACAAGAGCACCACGGTGGTCACGGTAGCTTGTTCCTAAGATCATTCCTTGGTTAAAGAGTTTTTGGAACGGTTCTTTAGTTGGAACAACACCGATATCATAGAGGAATTTATGCCAGAAACGAGCGTAAAGCAAGTGGAGCACAGCGTGTTCTGCACCACCCACGTAGATATCGACTGGCAACCATTGTTTGAGTAGATCCTCATCAGCCAATTTTTCTGTGTTATGTGGATCGATATAGCGGAGGTAGTACCAGCTTGAACCTGCCCATTGTGGCATGGTATTGGTTTCGCGACGACCTTTGACGCCATCTTCGCGGGTTACTTCCAGCCAGTCTGTCAAGTTAGCTAGTGGGCTTTCCCCAGTACCTGAAGGGCGGATGTCCTTGGTGACTGGCAAGACAAGTGGGAGTTCATTTTCTGGAACGGCTGTTGAAGTTCCATCTTCCCAATGAATGATTGGGATTGGTTCACCCCAGTAACGTTGACGGCTAAAGAGCCAGTCGCGGAGACGGTAGGTCACCTTCTCTTGGCCGCAACCTTTTTCTTCCAGCCAAGCCACGATTTTAGCAATGGCGTCTTCTTTGTTGAGACCGTTCAAGAAGTCTGAGTTGACGTGAAGGCCATCTTCTGTGTAGGCAGCTTCTGCTACATTTCCACCTTCCAAGACTTCTACGATTTGAAGGTCAAATTGTTTAGCAAATTCCCAGTCACGTTGGTCGTGGGCAGGTACGGCCATAACGGCACCTGTACCATAGCTAGCAAGAACATAGTCGGCAATCCAGATTGGAATTTCTTTACCATTGACAGGGTTGATAGCATAGGCACCAGTCCAAACCCCTGTTTTTTCCTTGGCAAGGTCTGTACGAGCCAAGTCTGACTTGAGGCTAGCTTGGTGTTTGTAGTCCGCTACAGCCTCAGCTTGTTCAGGATTTGTGATGGCAGCTACCAAGTCATGCTCAGGCGCCAAAACAGTGAAGGTCGCACCGAAAAGAGTATCTGGACGAGTCGTAAAGACGGTGAATTTCTTGTCTGTTCCTTTCACCTTGAAAGTGACATTGGCACCAGTTGATTTCCCAATCCAGTTGCGTTGCATATCCTTAATAGACTCTGGCCAATCTAGGTCATCCAAATCGTTGAGCAAGCGCTCTGCATAGGCCGTGATTTTAAGCATCCATTGGCGCATTGGTTTGCGGACAACTGGATAGCCTCCACGCTCAGACGTTCCATCAGGAAGGACTTCTTCGTTGGCGATGGCTGTTCCCAATTCCTCCACCCAGTTGACTGGTACTTCTGCTTCATAGGCTAAGCCTTTTTCATAAAGCTTGGTGAAAATCCATTGCGTCCACTTGTAGTAGTTCGGATCTGTAGTATTGACTTCACGGTCCCAGTCGTAAGAGAATCCAAGCGCATTGATTTGGCGTTTGAAATTGGCAATGTTTTCTGCTGTGAATTCCGCTGGGTCATTCCCTGTATCCATAGCATACTGTTCAGCCGGCAAACCAAAAGCATCCCATCCCATTGGGTGAAGAACATTGTAGCCTTGGGCACGTTTGAAACGGCTGAGGATATCAGTCGCTGTGTAGCCTTCTGGATGTCCTACGTGAAGACCCGCTCCAGATGGGTAAGGGAACATGTCCAATGCATAAAACTTAGGTTTCGAGGCATCTGTTCCTGTCTTAAAGGTGTGATTGTCAGCCCAGTGTTTCTGCCACTTAGGCTCGATTTCTTTATGATTGTAAAAACTCATGGTATCTCTCCAATTTTCGTGATGCTCCTATTATACCATTTTTTAGAAGAATAGTGCTCTTCTTTTCTTGGTTTTGAATGATATCCGATTTGAACATTAAGTGGTTTATTTGCTTTTTCTTGAAATTCTATCAAATGAATACAAAATCCTAATAATAGTAGAATACTTAGCTAGTTATATAGATGCAAAATCATACTTTTTATGGTAGAATGTTAAGAAAGAGCTTTCTCAAAGGGGGAAAAGATGAACAAACAAACCATCGCAGTTATAGGACCTGGTTCTTGGGGAACTGCCCTATCACAAGTCCTAAATGACAATGGTCATGAAGTTCGTATATGGGGAAATATTCCCGAGCAAATTAACGAGATTAATACACAACATACTAACAAACACTACTTTAAGGATATTGTCTTAGATGAAAAAATTGTAGCCTACCAAGACTTAGAAGTAGCTTTGAAGGATGTAGATGCTGTTTTATTTGTTGTCCCAACCAAGGTTACACGACTCGTTGCCCAACAAGTGGCTGCTGTTCTTGATCATAAAGTTGTCGTCATGCACGCATCAAAAGGTCTGGAGCCAAATAGCCATAAACGTCTTTCGACCATTCTTGAAGAAGAAATTCCTGAAGAGCTTCGTAGTGAAATCGTTGTTGTATCTGGTCCTAGCCATGCCGAAGAAACAATTGTACGCGACATCACCTTGATTACTGCTGCTTCTAAAGATTTACAAACAGCCCAGTATGTTCAAGAACTCTTTAGCAATCACTACTTCCGTCTTTATACCAATACAGATGTCATCGGAGTAGAAACAGCTGGTGCTCTTAAGAATATCATCGCAGTGGGAGCTGGTGCCCTTCATGGACTTGGATTTGGAGACAATGCTAAAGCTGCTATTATCACGCGCGGCCTTGCAGAAATCACTCGTCTAGGAGTCAAGCTTGGAGCAAATCCATTAACTTACAGTGGTCTTTCAGGTGTTGGTGATTTGATTGTTACCGGAACTTCTATCCACTCACGTAACTGGCGCGCTGGAGATGCTCTGGGGCGTGGAGAAGCCTTGGCAGATATTGAAGCTAACATGGGAATGGTGATTGAAGGGATTTCAACGACCAAAGCGGCCTACGAGTTGGCACAAGAGCTTGGAGTCTATATGCCTATTACCCAAGCTATCTACCAAGTTATTTATGAAAATGTAAATATTAAAGATGCTGTTTCTGAACTTATGAACAATGAGTTCAAGGCAGAAAACGAGTGGTCTTAAACCACAGTTAGAAAGGAATCTCATGATGCAAAAAGTTAGAAAAGCCGTTATCCCTGCTGCAGGACTTGGAACTCGCTTCCTTCCTGCTACCAAAGCCTTGGCTAAGGAAATGCTACCAATCGTAGATAAACCAACTATTCAATTCATCGTTGAAGAAGCTCTTAAGTCTGGAATCGAGGATATTCTTGTTGTCACAGGGAAGTCAAAACGCTCAATCGAAGACCATTTTGACTCAAACTTTGAGCTAGAATACAACCTCAAAGAAAAAGGAAAGAATGATCTCTTGAAACTTGTTGACGAAACGACTGGCATGCGCCTCCACTTCATCCGTCAAACTCACCCACGCGGACTCGGAGATGCCGTTTTGCAAGCCAAAGCCTTTGTTGGGAATGAACCTTTTGTAGTTATGCTTGGGGATGACCTTATGGATATCAATGATGACAAGGCTACCCCATTGACAAAACAGCTCATCAATGACTATGAAAAAACTCATGCTTCTACCATCGCTGTAATGCCTGTACCACACGAAGAAGTTTCTGCCTATGGGGTTATCGCACCTCAAGGCGAAGGAAAAGATGGACTTTACAGTGTTGAAACCTTCGTTGAAAAACCAGCACCTGAGGATGCACCAAGTGATTTAGCTATCATCGGTCGTTACCTTCTCACACCTGAAATTTTTGGTATCCTTGAAAACCAAACACCTGGTGCCGGAAATGAAATCCAGCTCACAGATGCCATCGATACTCTCAACAAAACTCAACGAGTATTTGCTCGTGAATTCAAGGGTGCTCGTTATGATGTTGGAGACAAGTTTGGCTTTATGAAAACTTCAATCGACTACGCACTTAGACATCCACAAGTCAAAGATGATCTTAAAGACTACTTGATTAACCTTGGAAAAGAACTCTCAGGAGAAAAATAATCGCTTTTACAACACATCAGCTTCGTTAGAAGCTGATTTTTCTATGCTTAAACACCAAGGTCTTACCCTTATATCAAGGCTCATTCTAAGCCTAATTGCTTGCAAGAGAAGCTTTTATGGTATAATAATAAAGAGTGAGGAATTCTATGAACAATCGATTAACAAGAATCAAACAAAAAGGACTGGCCTTCCTTCAGTCTCTAAAATCAACCATTTCAAAAAAAGATCCAGAGAAAAACAGTGGAAAATCTTCTAAGAAGAAAACTAAAACCAAACTGACCATTTGGACTATTTTTGCCAATATCTTGCTAGGAATCAAAGCAACTTTTAACACTCTTTTCATCCTCGCATTCATTGGTGGGCTCCTCGGATCAGGGGTTGTCTTGGGCTATGCTGTTTCTCTTTTTGATCAGGTAAGTGTTCCACAAACAGAAGATTTGCTCAAGCAAGTCAATAATATTTCATCCATCTCTGAGATTCGCTATGCAGATGGTTCCATGATCGGAGCTATCGAAAGCGACCTCCTTCGAACATCTGTTTCATCAGAGGATATTTCAGATAATCTGAAACAGGCTATCGTTGCGACTGAAGATGAACATTTTGCAGAACACAATGGTGTCGTTCCAAAAGCTGTTATTCGTGCCAGTCTAGGAAATTTTATCGGACTTGGTTCTTCCAGTGGAGGATCTACCCTAACACAGCAGCTCATCAAGCAACAAGTCGTTGGTGATGCTCCTACACTAGCTCGTAAAGCAACTGAAATCGTGGATGCCCTGGCCTTAGAGAGAGCAATGAGTAAGGACGAAATCTTGACAACCTATCTCAACGTCGCTCCATTTGGTCGTAATAATAAGGGGCAAAATATCGCAGGTGCTCAGCAGGCTGCGACTGGGATTTTCGGAGTGGATGCAAGCAAACTTACTGTCCCCCAAGCAGCTTTCCTAGCAGGTTTGCCACAAAGTCCTATCTCCTACTCACCTTATGAATCAACTGGTGAGATGAAGAGTGAGGAGGATTTGCAACTAGGTATCAAGCGTTCCAAAGATGTTCTTTACAATATGTACCGAACAGGAGCCATCAGTCAAGAAGACTATGAAACCTATAAAGCCTATGACATTAAGCAGGATTTCTTGCCAGCAGAAAATGTTAGCATTACTGCTAAAGGCTTCCTCTACTTTTCTGCCCTCGATGAAGCGACGAACCTCATGTATGATTACTTGGTACAAAAAGATAACGTCTCTGCACAAGAACTAAAGAATGAATCTATCCAAAAATCCTATCGTGAATTGGCCGAAAAAGAGATTCAAAACGGCGGCTACCGTATTACAACTACCATTGATAAAGCTATTTACACGGCCATGCAAAATGCGGTAGCAAATTACGGCTACTTGCTAGATGATAGTTCAGGGCAACCTGAAGTTGGAAATGTCTTGATGGACAACCAAACAGGGGCAATCTTAGGCTTTGTTGGTGGACGAGATTATCTGACCAATCAAAACAACCATGCCTTTGATACCAAACGCTCCCCTGCCTCTACTACCAAGCCTCTCTTAGCTTATGGTATTGCTATTGACCAAGGGCTCATGGGAAGTGCTAGTGTCTTGTCAAACTATCCAACTAACTTCTCTAACGGGAATCCTATCATGTATGTCAATAGTCCTGGTACAGGAATGATGAGTTTGAGAGAAGCTCTCAATTACTCTTGGAATATCCCAGCCTACTGGACCTATCAGCTACTTCTTCAAAAAGGGGTTGATGTTCGTTCCTACATGGAAAAAATGGGCTATGATATCCCCGAGTACGGCATCGAAAGTCTACCTATGGGGGGAGGAATCGATGTCACTGTAGCTCAACATACAAATGGCTACCAAACCTTGGCTAATAATGGTGTTTACCATAAGAAATACATGATTTCAAAAATCGAGAAGACCAGTGGCGAAGTCATTTATGAACACAAGGATGAACCTGTTCAAGTCTACTCCAAGGCAACAGCAACGATTATGCAAAGTCTACTGAGAGATGTTATCTCATCCCGAGTGACCTCGACCTTCCAGAATGACCTTGCGTCACTTAACTCTAGTCTCGCAAGTGCCGACTGGATTGGGAAAACTGGTACAACCAACGAAGACGGTGATATGTGGCTTATGGTTTCAACACCAAGACTGACCTTGGGTGGCTGGATTGGCCATGACGATAATAGCCCACTCGCCAAGGGTGCAGGTCACTATCGAAACGCTAACTATATGGCTCATCTGGTCAATGCTATCCATCAAGCTTCTCCTTCTGCTTGGGGTTCCGAGCGCTTTAGTCTTGATCCTAGTGTTACTTCATCTCAAGTCCTTAAATCAACTGGGCAAAAACCAGGTAAGGTTTCCATCAACGGAAAAGAGATTAATGTAACAGGAGAAACGGTGACTAGCTACTGGGCTAACCAAGCGGGTGCACCAACTACGACCTACCGTTTTGCGATTGGTGGAAGTGATTCAGACTACCAAAACGCTTGGTCTAGTATTCTTGGAAGTTTACCAAAAGCATCTAGTTCCTCATCAAATAGCAATAATAACAACAATACTAACAATCGTAATAATAACAATAATACTAACAATCGTAATAATAACAATAATACTGCTACCAACAGTAATACTGGTAACAGTAGTTCTACACCAAATAGTAGTAATAATCCACCTGCTTCTAGCAGCCAACAGCAATAAGACTGTATTGTTTGAGAGTGAGAAAGAAATGATTTTTCTCCACTCTCTTTTTTCTTTTTTCATTTCATGGTACAATATGTACATGAATAAATATCAAAAGAATATATTTAAGGGAACTATCTATTCTCTCCTTTCTGGCTTAATTTGGGGAATCTGCGGAATTTTAGGAGAGTACTTTTTTGCCCATTATCAAGTATCATCCGGCTGGATTACCTCCATGCGTCTCCTAGTCGCAGGTAGTGTGGTACTCTTCTTGTCTAGCTTTCAACTCCGATCCCAGCTCTTCAATATCTGGAAAAATTGGAAAAATTACCTGCCTTTTCTGGCCTATGCTATCTTAGGGATTTTTTCCGTTCAATTTTTCTTTTATCTCTGTGTCGAGTACTCCAACGCAACCACTGCCACCATCCTCCAATTTATCAGCCCTATCTTTATCCTCCTTTACAATCGCATCATCTATAAGAAAAAAGCTTCAAAAAGTGCCATTTTTTATGTCTTGATTGCCATGATTGGCGTTTTTCTGATGGCTACAAAAGGAGATTTGTCTAAGTTGTCAATTACTCCCCTAGCTCTCATAACAGGTCTCCTTAGCGCATTAGGTCTCATGTTCAATGTTATATTGCCCCAGCGTTTTGCTAAAAATTATGGTTTCGTGCCTACTGTTGGATGGGGGATGATTATCGCGGGTCTTTTTAGTAATTTTCTCTACCCTGTTTATGAGATTAGCTTCCAGGTTGATGCCATTAGTATCTTGATTTGTTTGACCATCGCCTTTTTGGGAACGGCCTTTGCCTTTTTCCTTTCGATGAAAGCTGTTTCCCTGGTCTCACCCTTGGTAGTATCGGTCGTCAGCGCAAGTGAACCGCTATCCTCGGCAATCCTCAGTGTCCTTTTCCTTGGGATGGTCCTAGATGGTTTCTTGGTACTGGCCATGATTTTAATTATCGTGCCTATGATTTTTTTGTCAATCGAAGAATCAAAATCCAAGAATTAAACACCCTCTTTTGATACTTTAGGCTTCAATTTTGAAGCCTTTTTTGATAGAATAGTAAGCATTACAAAGAGTGAGGAGACTCCTATGACTGCTACAAAAATGAATGCACAAGAAATTATCCAATTTATCGCCAATGCTGAAAAAAAGACCAGGGTAAAAGTGACCTTTGAAGGACAACTTGCTGGAACTATCCCTACTTCTGTTACCAAGCTTGGTAATGTTCTTTTCGGAGACTGGAAGGATATTGCTCCTCTTCTCGAAGGACTGACTGAAAACAAGGATTATGTTGTTGAGCAAGATGCCCGCAACTCAGCTGTACCTCTCCTTGACAAGCGTGACATCAATGCCCGTATCGAACCAGGTGCTATTATCCGTGACCAGGTTGAGATTGGCGACAACGCTGTTATCATGATGGGAGCTGTTATCAACATCGGTGCTGAAATCGGTGCTGGCACTATGATTGACATGGGTGCTATTCTAGGTGGACGTGCTATTGTCGGTAAAAATAGCCACGTTGGTGCTGGTGCGGTTCTTGCAGGTGTCATCGAACCAGCTAGTGCCGAGCCTGTCCGTGTCGGTGACAATGTTCTGATCGGTGCTAACGCTGTGGTTATCGAAGGTGTTCAAATCGGTAGCGGTTCTGTTGTTGCAGCAGGTGCCATCGTCACTCAAGATGTTCCAGAAAATGTTGTGGTAGCAGGTGTTCCAGCTCGTGTTATCAAAGAAATCGATAGCCAAACCCAACAAAAAACAGCGCTAGAAGATGCGCTTCGTACCTTGTAAAAGTGAACAGAGGCGGAAATATTTCCAGCCTCTTTCTCGTATCAATAGAAGGAAATTAACTATGTTAGATTTGATTAAAACTCGACGCGATCTTCACCAAATTCCTGAGATTGGCTTAGAAGAATTCAAGACTCACGCTTATTTACTCAATGTCATTGAAACATTAACAGCTGGTAAGGATTTTGTTCAGATTCGAACCTGGCGGACAGGTATTTTAGTTTACTTGCAAGGAAGTCAGCCAGAAGGTACCATTGGTTGGCGGACAGACATTGACGGCCTCCCAATCCTTGAACAAACAGGCCTTCCCTTTGCCTCTCAGCACCCAGACCGTATGCATGCTTGTGGACACGATTTTCACATGACCATTGCTCTCGGAAGTCTCGAACGTGCTCTAGAAAAACAACCCAAAAACAATCTCCTCTTTCTTTTCCAACCTGCCGAGGAGAACGAAGCAGGTGGTATGCTCATGTATGAGGATGGAGCTTTTGAAGACTGGTTGCCTAACCAATTTTACGGACTTCATGTTCGTCCAGACTTAAAAGTTGGACAGATTGCGACCAATACCCATACACTCTTTGCTGGAACATGCGAGGTCAAGATTCGCTTTAAGGGTAAAGGTGGTCACGCTGCCTTTCCACATCAAGCAAATGACGCTCTGGTTGCAGCTAGCCATTTTGTCACTCAAGTTCAGTCAGTCGTTAGCCGTAATGTTGATCCTATCGAGGGAGCTGTCGTCACTTTCGGTGTTTTTCAAGCTGGAACAACCAATAATGTCATTGCTGATACAGCTTTCTTGCATGGAACCATTCGTGCTCTCACACATAGCATGAGTCTCTTGGTGCAAAAACGTGTCAAAGCCATCGCTGAAGGTATCGCCGCTGCTTTTGATATGGATGTGGAAGTTGAACTCAAGCAGGGAGGTTACCTACCAGTCGAAAACAACCCTGAACTAGCCCAGGAATTGATGACCTTCTTTGATGAAAAAGAGGGCATTGAACTAATCGACATCGAACCTGCCATGACAGGAGAAGACTTTGGTTATCTTCTCTCCAAGGTTCCTGGTGTCATGTTCTGGCTTGGAATTGATAGTCCCTATGCTCTTCACCATCCACAGATGAGTCCTAAGGAAGAAGCTCTGGCAATTGGAGTCGAGGCTGTCTCAAGCTTTTTAGCAAAGAAAGCTGCGGAGTAAACAATGAAAAAAGCCCTACGCAAGCAGGTCTTGCAAGAACTCAAATCTCTATCAGCCGAAGAAAAGGAAGTCATGGACGCTTGGTTGACTGAGCAACTACTCCTACATCCCTTCTACAAGGAAGCAAAAACCATCGCCACTTACCTGTCTTTTCCTCATGAATTTCAGACAGCTAGACTCATTGAACAAGCTCAAAAAGATGGGAAGACACTCCTCATTCCCAAAACTTATCCGCAAGGGAAAATGGACTTTGTTCTATATGAACCAGAGAATCTCGAACAGAATTCTTTTGGCCTCCTTGAACCTCAAGGAGACTTCACAATACTTGAACCCTCTCAGATTGACCTGATTCATGTTCCTGGTTTGGCTTTCAATACTTCTGGTTATCGAGTTGGCTACGGTGGTGGCTACTATGATAGATATTTGAGCAATTATTCTGGCAACACTATCAGCACTCTCTACCCTTGTCAGATTCAGGATTTCCATCCTGATCCACACGATATGCCCGTTGAGGAGGTAATCATCTATGAAAGAGATTTTTGATCGTCGGTATCCTGTCACGAGCTTCTTTCTCCTCGTGACAACCCTGGTTTTTGTACTCATGTTTCTAACCAGTGGTTTCAACTATACCAGCGCAGCCACCTTGTATAAATTCGGAGCTGTGTATCCCCCTGCTATCAAGGCCATGCCTGAACAGATATGGCGTTTATTCTCAGCAACCTTTGTTCATATTGGCTTGGAGCATTTTTTAGTCAACATGCTATCCCTCTACTTTTTGGGACGTCAGATGGAACAAATCTTTGGCTCCAAACAGTTTTTCTTTATCTACCTTCTGTCAGGTATAATGGGAAATCTCTTTGTCCTCGTTTTTAGCCCTAATGCTATTACTGCAGGTGCTTCAACTGCCCTCTATGGCATGTTCGCTTCTATTGTCGTTCTTCGTTATGCTTCACGCAATCCCTATCTCCAACAGCTCGGTCAATCCTACCTCTCCCTCTTGGTCATCAACCTAGTAGGTAGTGTTTTAATGCCAGGAATCAGCCTTGCTGGACACGTAGGTGGAGCTGTCGGCGGTGCATTACTAGCTATCGTCTTCCCAGTTCGAGGAGAACGAAAGATTTACAGTCCAGGCCAACGTGGTCTAGCAACCCTAGCTTTTATTGCTTTATCGGCTTTACTACTTTTTATCGGATTATTATAAGAACAAGAAAAACCATTGGAAGTACTCAAATTGAGAAGTTCATTTCCAATGGTTTTTTTGATTCTATATAAAAAGTTGCTTAAAACCCATTATTATCACTGAGTTCTTTGAACCAGTGGCCTGATTTTTTCAAGCGACGTTCTTGTGTTTCCAAGTCAAGTTCAACCAAACCATAGCGATTTTTGTAGCTGTTGAGCCATGACCAGCAATCGATAAAGGTCCAAATCAAATATCCTTTACAGTTAGCACCGTCTTCGATAGCGCGATGTAGTTCACGAAGGTGACCTTTGACAAAGTCGATACGGTAGTCATCCTGAATCATGCCATTTTCACGGAATTTGTCTTCACCTTCAACACCCATCCCATTTTCTGTCAGCATCCACTCAATATTACCGTAGTTTTCCTTGATGTTTTGGGCAATGTCGTAAATCCCTTGCTCATAGATTTCCCAACCGCGGTGTGGATTGATCTTACGACCTGGCATGACATAAGGTTCATAGAAATGCTCTGGCAAGAGTGGACTGTCTGGATGCTTAGCAAAACGCGGCGCCATGACACGCAAAGGTTGGTAGTAGTTTACTCCTAGGAAGTCAACTGTGTGCTCGCGAATAAGTTCTAACTCTTCTACTGTAGAATCTGGCAGCAAATCATGCTCAGCTAAGATTTCCACCAATTCCTCTGGATAGGTTCCCAAGACAGATGGATCTAGGAAAGATTGGGCTTGAAAGAGATCAGCAATGCGTGCTGCTTTGACATCCGCAGGATGCTGACTACGTGGATAGGCTGGTGTCAAGTTGAGGACAATTCCAATCTTAGAATCAGGCAAAACCTCATGGCAGGCCTTGACCGCAAGAGTGCTGGCTAGCTGGGTATGATAGGCAACATTAACGGCTGCTTTGGCATCTACCTTATGAGGATAATGGGCATCATAGAAATAGCCAAACTCTACAGGAACGATGGGCTCATTGAAGGTAATCCATTGGTCCACCAAGTCTCCATAAGTTTCAAAACAGAAACGAGCATAGTCTTCATAAGCCTTGATGGTCGCCTTATTTTCCCAACCATCCCCATCCTCTTGAAGGGCAAAAGGTAGGTCAAAGTGATAAAGATTGACTAAAAGGCGAATTCCCTTAGCCTTAATAGCTTCAAAGACCTGACGATAGAAAGCCACACCTTGAGGATTGACTTCTCCACGTCCTTGTGGGAAAATACGAGACCACTGGATTGAAGTCCGAAAAGCTGTATGACCTGTTTCTAACAAAAGTTCGATATCTTTTTCCCAATTTTCATAGAAGGTCGATGTCTTATCTGGTCCAATCCCATTATAGTAGCGATTTGGTTCTACTTGGAACCAATAATCCCAGAGATTGTCTCCCTTGCCATCACCAGCCACTCGTCCTTCTGTCTGCGGTCCAGAAGTGGAGGAACCCCAAACAAAATCCTTTGGAAATTTTAGCATAGCTCTACCTCTTTATTTACTCTTTTTATGTTTATTTTATCTCATTATAAAGAAAAAACAAGGCAAAAACTAGTTACATTTTTGTCTTGTTTTTCTTCTGATTATAGATTTTATTTATTTGTTAGGATTTCAAGGGTTTCAAGCAAGCTATCTGCGTGAACTTCGATAGTATCTCCAGTCGCCTTAATCTTAACTTCTACGATACCATCAGCTGCTTTTTTACCGACAGTGATACGGATTGGAAGACCAATCAAGTCGCTATCGCTAAATTTAACACCGACACGTTCGTTACGGTCATCCGTCAAAACTTCGTAACCTTTGTTTACCAAGGCTTCTTCGATACGGTTGGTTAATTCAAGACTTGCTTCATCCTTGACATTAACTGGAATCAAGTGCACATCAAATGGCGCCAATTCTTTAGGGAAGTTGATTCCCCAAGCATAACGGTATTCACCTTTTGGAGTCTTGTTAACAAAGAGGCGAGCGTGTTGCTCCATAACTGCTGAAAGGAGACGGCTGACACCGATACCGTAGCATCCCATGATGATTGGCACAGCGCGACCATTTTCGTCCAAGACATCTGCACCCATACTAGCTGAGTAACGAGTTCCAAGTTTGAAGATGTGACCAATTTCGATACCACGCGCAAAGTTAAGAACACCCTGTCCGTCAGGAGAAATTTCACCTTCACGTACTTCACGGATATCGTCATACTCAGCAGTGAAATCACGACCTGGATTGACACCAGTTAAGTGATAACCATCTTCATTAGCACCAACAACAGCATTACGGCTATCTTGTACCTTGCGGTCAGCGATAATCTTAACATTTTCTGGAAGATTGACTGGGCCAAGTGAACCAAAGTCCGCTCCCAACAATTCTTTCACTTCTGTCTCAGTTGCAGGTTCCAAGAAATCTGCTCCAAGGTAGTTTTTCAATTTGACTTCATTGAGCTGATCATTGCCGACAAGTAGGGCCACAACTGGCTCTTGGTCTGCGATATAAACCAAGGTCTTGATTGTCTGCTCTTCAGAGACATTCAAGAAAGCAGCAACTTCATCTATCGATTTGACACCTGGTGTTTCCACGCAAGCCACTTCATCTTCAGTCACAACACGGTTGCTTGGTTTGTAGGCGTTAGTTGCCATCTCCAAGTTAGCTGCATAGCTTGACTCACTTGAGTAGGCAATAGTATCTTCACCAGAAACCATCCATTTGAGCAATTCTGCCTTGATTTCTTCTTGCACTTGATCAGGAATCTCGTCAAACGATGCGACAGACTTATCTAAAACTACCCAACGGTCAAGGTCTGTACGAGCTGGTGTGATGGCCATAAATTCTTGGCTATCCTTACCGCCCATGGCTCCACCGTCACCGATGATGGCTTTAAAGTCCAAGCCACTACGAGTAAAGATACGCTCGTAAGCTGCCTTGTACTCATCATAAGTAAGATCCAAACTATCATAATTAGCGTGGAAGCTATAGCCATCTTTCATGATAAATTCACGCGTACGAAGAAGTCCATTACGTGGACGTTTTTCATCACGGTACTTAGGCTGGATTTGGTATAAGTTCAAAGGCAATTGCTTGTAAGACTTGACAGAATCACGGACAATAGCTGTGAAGGTTTCTTCGTGAGTTGGACCCAAGATGAAGTCTGACTTCTCACGGTTTTTCAATTTGTACAAGTCCTCACCGTAGGTTTCATAACGGCCAGATTCACGCCAGAGGTCAGCACTGAGAAGGGCTGGAGCCAACATTTCAACGGCACCCATCTTGTCAAACTCTTGACGCATGATGTTCTTAGCTTTTTCGATAACACGGTTAGCAAGTGGCAGGTAAGAATAAACACCTGCAGATACTTGACGAACATAACCAGCACGCAACATAAGAGCGTGGCTGATAACTTGAGCATCGCTTGGCATTTCGCGAAGCGTTGGGATAAGCATTTTACTTTGTTTCATAATGACTCCTCTAATTCTTAAAAGAAGGTTCGCATGATGTCGTTCCAAGTCACGGCGAGCATCAAGACGACCATAATGACAACTCCGACCAGAGTGACATAGGTTTCAATTTCTTGTTTTAGTGGTTTGCGACGGATAGCTTCTAGGATGTTGAGCACGATTTTTCCACCATCTAGCGCAGGAATCGGAATCAAGTTGAAAATCCCGATATCGATGGAAATCATAGCCAAGAAGAACAAGACGTTTTCAAGACCATTCTTAGCAGCATCGCTACTTGCCTTAAAGATAGCAACGGGACCGCCCAACTTATTCAAATCTGGTTGGAAGATCAAGCTTTTCAAAGCATTGAGGATTCGCAAGGCTGAATCAGCTGCACTTGTGAATCCACCCATAAACATAGACCATATATCTGATTTGAGTCTGGGTTGAACACCCAAGATATAACGCCCTTGGCTTTCCTCAGGTGTCACACTGACTTGCTTTTCAGTTCCACTCTCAGCAATAGTCACATCCAAAACAGGCGCTGTTTTATCCTTGGTTTCTGCATCAACAGCCTGAATCAAATCTGCCCAGTTTGAAATCTCGTGACTGCCGACCTTAGTGATTTGGGCCGTATTTTCAACACCAACCTTAGCCAAAGCGCTATCTGGAATAATACTAAAGTTATTACTTTGCGTATCACGAACACCGCCTTGCATGAAAATCAAGATCCAAAAGACGATAACTCCTAGGATAAAATTATTCATAGGACCAGCAAAGTTGGTGATCATTTTACCCCAGACAGTCGCATTTTGATATTGGACATCTAAGGGAGCGATACGAATTTCCGTTCCATCAGCTTCCACAATGGTCGCATCATGATCTACTGAGAAGGTCTTCTCTTCTTCCAAGACCAAGCCTCTAATAAAGAGTTTATCCTCAAAATCAAACTGAGTGACCTGCATAGGCAGAGCTGTTTGGTCAAGCTTTTTACCAGAGAGATTGATACGCTTGACCTTTCCATCCGCTGCCAGTGTTAGGCTTGCGGGAGTTCCTGTCTTAATTTCTGTCGAATCTTCACCCCAACCTGCCATGCGAACGTACCCACCAAGTGGCAGGAGACGAATGGTATAAGCAGTCCCATCTTTTCCGATGTGGGCAAAGATCTTGGGGCCCATCCCGATGGCAAACTCACGAACCAAAATCCCAGACTTTTTAGCAAAGTAGAAATGGCCGAACTCGTGAACCACCACGATAATTCCAAAGACCAGGATAAATGTTAGTAATCCTATCATTTAATTTCTGTTCACCTTTCCTTAAAATAAGCCAAAGAGGTGCATAATAGGGAAAACTACTAGCATACAGTCAAAACGATCCAGTACCCCACCATGACCAGGGATAAATTTGCCTGAGTCTTTGACTCCAAAATGACGCTTCATAGCACTTTCGATTAAATCACCCAACTGACCTGCTAAACTAAAGAAGATAGCAAAAACCATCATTTTGTAAATCCCATATGGTAAAGCAACGGTACTATCGACTAGCATAAAGATGAGAGTCGCTAGCATAGCAGCCAAGATACCCCCTATAGCACCTTCTATGGTCTTGTTAGGCGATACTCTCGGAGCAAGCTTTCTCTTGCCAAGCTTCATCCCCACCAGATAGGCACCGCTATCTGTTGCCCAAACCAAACAAAGTCCCAAAAGGGCCTTATCCAAGCCTGCAATTCGAGCATCAACTAAGGCATTAAAGCCGAAGCCAACATAGAAACTCATGGCAATCGGAAAAACAGCATCCTCAATGGTATAGTTCTTGCTGAAGACCGTCGCTCCTAGCATAATGAGGATCACAACTCCATAGGCTACAACATTCCCATCTACAGGTAAAAACTTCCAGTAGTTTTCCAAAGGTACGGTCAGAGCAAAGGTCGCCAGTAAAGTCAAGAGACCTTCAGGCGTCATGGTATTTAACCCCTTCATGCGAAGCAACTCATGCACTCCCAACACAGCCACAAGTCCCATGGCAATCTGTAACCATAGACCACCGAGGATCAAGATGGGTATAAAAATAGCCAAGGCCAAGATAGCAAAGAGAGTTCTCTTTTGTAAATCCTTTATCATAATATTTCCTATACTCCTCCAAAGCGACGATTGCGACGATTATACTCGATGATAGCCTCTTTTAAGGCTTCCTCATCAAAGTCAGGCCACAAAACATCCGTGAAATAAAGTTCGCTATAGGCAGCCTGCCATGGCAAGAAGTTACTCAAACGAAGCTCCCCACTAGTCCGAATAATCAAGTCAGGATCCCGCAAGACTTTTGGCAAATGCCCCGTAAAGAGGTATTCCCCAATCAACTCCTCTGTAATATCACCAGGATTGATCTTTGCATCTAAAACATCCTGTGCAATCAACTTGACCGCTTGTGTAATCTCAGCTCGTCCACCATAATTAAGGGCAAAATTGAGAATCAATCCTGTATTTAACTTAGTCAGCTCCTCTGCCTTTTTCAAGGCATCAAAAGTCTGCTTCGGCAAACGATCCGTCTCCCCAATCATTTGAATTTTCATGTTCTTCTGATGCAATTCAGGAACAAACTTATCATAGAATTCAACTGGCAGGTTCATGATAAATTTGACTTCCTGATCTGGACGGGTCCAGTTTTCAGTTGAAAAGGCATAGACTGTCAAGGCTTTGACGCCCATATCACTAGCAGCAATAGCTACCTTTCTCAAAGCATCCATCCCAGCCTTATGACCAAAGACACGTGGCTGCATCCGTTTTTTAGCCCAACGGCCATTCCCATCCATGATAACACCGATGTGGTCTGGCACCATTGTGGGGGTTTCTGTTGCTTTATCTTTTTTTAAAAATCCAAACATGATTGTATTCCTATTCAAAAATCTATCGTTTCATTATACCATATTTTTCACTTTTCTTCTATTATCGCCTATCATTCTATGATGAAATTTCCCATATATCTCCTATATTTCCAGTATATCAAGCCTTGCAATTCCTAAAGAAAGTTGATACAATAAAGCTATAAAGATTAAATCCTTGTTCAGTCACAGGGATTTTTTATTGAAAGGATTTTATGATGTCAAAGACACTCCAACGTAAAAAACAATTAAGAAACAGCCTTCGTCGCTCAGGTGCTTTTTCAAACACTGTAAACAAGGTTGTCGAAGAAACAAAAAAAGTTGTGAAGCATGCTGAAAAAGCTGCAAGTGAAGCAGGAAAATCCGTTTCTAAGCAAGTAGAAAAAACTGTAGAAGCAACTAAAGAGCAAGCCCACAAGGTTACAACTTCTGTTGAAGATTTCGCAACGAACCTAGGTGGACTTCCACTTGACCGTGCTAAAACTTTCTACGATGAAGGCATCAAGTCTGCTGCTGACTTCAAAAACTGGACAGAAAAAGAACTCCTTGCTTTGAAAGGAATCGGTCCAGCTACTATCAAGAAATTAAAAGAAAACGGCATTAAGTTCAAGTAATCTTTCTTGTCCCTTGCATTTCCGTGAAAAACTTGTTAAAATATAGCCATTAGAGGTGTTTTGAATCCCACATTTTACAGAAAGTGGCGGCGCTGAGAAGTCCACAAATGTGTCAAAACTGGTTGCTGATGGATGAAAAATGAAATAATGTTGTCTTTTGCTTTTAAAGACGAGAGTTGCGGGCGCTGCCCGAATTTGGGTGGTACCGCGGATAAACATATTCGTCCCTGTCATGTAGATGGCAGGGGCGATTTTTTGTAGAAAGCGAGGTAGAAGGATGACAAGAGCAGAGTTGCCAGAACGATTAGAAACCGATCGGCTCGTCTTACGAGTCCGTACAGTGGCGGATGCCGAGGATATCCATGCCTACGCTAGTCTGCCAGAGGTCGCCTATCCAGCAGGCTTTTCACCCGTCAAGACCTTGGAAGATGAGATCTATTATCTGGAGCATATCCTTCCTGATCGCAATCAAAAGAACAATCTCCCAGCAGGCTATGGGATTGTCGTTAAAGGAACCGATAAAGTCATTGGTTCTGTTGACTTCAACCATCGCCAAGCGGATGATGTGCTAGAGCTTGGCTACACCTTGCATCCAGACTACTGGGGTCGTGGTTATGTACCAGAAGCAGCGCGTACCTTGATTGATCTAGGGTTTAAAAATTTAGGTCTTCACAAGATTGAACTGACTTGTTTTGGTTACAATGTCCAAAGTCAACGAGTCGCTGAAAAACTTGGTTTCACTCTTGAAGCTCGTATAAGAGACCGTAAAGATGCTCAAGGTAACCGCTGTGACAGTCTCATATATGGCTTGCTGAAGAGTGAATGGGAAGAAAGTGAATTTGACTACTCTAATTTTAGATATAGCAACTGACAAATTTTATAAAGTATGATGGATTAATAAGAAATTGAGGAAAGATATGAAAAATGACAGTCTAGATTTAATTATCAGGGAAGTTGAAAATCAACAGGAGAGAGAGTTAGAGCGTTTTGAGTTAAATTTATCCGAAGGAATTACCAAGTATAAAGAGATTTTACCTAATGATTTAATAACACCACAACTTCAAGAAAAAATTGATAACGAAGTCAAATTGCAACTGGTTGAATTCCAAAAAAGTATTGATTTGAAACCCAAAGCCTTATATCATGCTTTAAAAGTTGATGCTGAACTCAATCCAGATATCGAGAAAAAAGAATTAAAACAAAGTGCTTATGAATTCTTGGAAAAGACCACTAAGAATAAATATTTGAAGAAGATTATTCGAGAGTTGAAAAAAGGAGTATAAAATGGCAGCAGTTGGTAATTTAGCTGTTAAAGGAGGAAAAGCTGTTATTAAGTTTATTTTCGATTTAATAACAGACTATTTAAAAAGTGAAGCATTTAAAAAACATATGAAATCCATGATTGAAAATTTAGTGGATAATATAGTAGACAAAGTTTTGAAAGAAAAAAATAATAACTAGAAAGGACACACACATGTCTAAAGAACTTTCACCTAAATACAATCCAGCCGAAGTTGAGGCTGGTCGTTACCAAAAATGGCTTGACGCTGATGTTTTCAAGCCTTCAGGCGATCAAAAGGCTAAGCCTTATTCAATCGTGATTCCACCACCAAACGTAACTGGAAAACTTCACCTGGGTCACGCTTGGGATACGACTTTGCAGGATATCATCATCCGCCAAAAACGCATGCAAGGCTTTGATACGCTTTGGCTTCCAGGGATGGACCACGCTGGGATTGCGACTCAGGCTAAGGTTGAGGAGCGCTTGCGTGGTGAGGGCATTACCCGTTACGACTTAGGTCGTGAAAAATTCCTCGATAAGGTCTGGGAATGGAAAGACGAATATGCCACTACTATCAAGGAACAATGGGGCAAGATGGGGCTCTCTGTAGACTACTCTCGTGAGCGTTTCACTCTTGACGAAGGTTTGTCAAAAGCTGTTCGCAAGGTCTTCGTGGACCTTTACAAGAAAGGCTGGATCTACCGTGGTGAGTTTATCATCAACTGGGACCCAGCAGCTCGCACAGCTCTTTCTGACATCGAGGTGATTCACAAGGACGTCGAAGGTGCCTTCTACCACATGAACTATATGCTGGAAGACGGCTCACGCGCCCTTGAAGTAGCGACTACTCGTCCTGAAACTATGTTTGGAGACGTTGCCGTTGCGGTCAATCCAGAAGATCCACGTTACAAGGACTTGATTGGTAAAAACGTCATTCTTCCAATCGCTAATAAACTCATCCCAATCGTTGGGGATGAGCACGCAGACCCTGAATTTGGTACTGGTGTTGTTAAAATCACACCTGCCCACGATCCAAACGACTTCTTGGTTGGTCAACGCCACAACTTGCCACAAGTCAACGTAATGAACGACGACGGAACTATGAATGACTTGGCCTTCGAATTTGCAGGCATGGACCGATTTGAAGCTCGTAAGGCAGTCGTTGCTAAGCTAGAAGGAATCGGTGCCCTTGTTAAAATCGAAAAACGTGTCCACAGTGTTGGTCACTCAGAGCGTACTGGTGTCGTGGTTGAGCCACGCTTGTCTACACAATGGTTCGTCAAGATGGACCAATTGGCTAAAAATGCTATTGCCAACCAAGACACAGAGGACAAGGTTGAATTCTACCCACCTCGTTTCAACGATACCTTCCTCCAATGGATGGAAAATGTCCACGACTGGGTCATTTCTCGTCAGCTCTGGTGGGGTCACCAAATTCCTGCTTGGTACAATGCTGAGGGTGAAATGTACGTTGGTGAAGAAGCTCCTGAAGGTGACGGATGGACTCAGGACGAAGACGTCTTGGATACTTGGTTCAGCTCTGCCCTTTGGCCATTCTCAACTATGGGTTGGCCCGATGTCGACTCAGCAGACTTCAAACGTTACTTCCCAACTTCAACCTTAGTAACAGGTTACGACATCATCTTCTTCTGGGTATCTCGTATGATCTTCCAATCATTGGAATTCACTGGCCGTCAACCATTCCAAAACGTTCTTATCCACGGTCTCATTCGTGACGAGCAAGGACGTAAGATGTCTAAGTCACTCGGTAACGGGATTGACCCAATGGATGTTATCGAGAAATACGGTGCCGATGCCCTTCGTTGGTTCCTTTCAAACGGTTCTGCACCAGGGCAAGACGTCCGCTTCTCTTACGAGAAAATGGATGCGTCATGGAACTTCATTAACAAGATTTGGAACATCTCTCGCTACATCCTCATGAACAATGAAGGCTTGACCCTTGAGCAAGCAACTGCTAATGTCGAAAAAGTTATTAACAAGGAAGCTGGAAACGTCACTGACCGTTGGATTCTCCACAACCTCAATGAAACCATCGGAAAAGTCACTGAAAACTTTGACAAGTTTGAATTCGGTGTGGCTGGCCACATCCTCTACAACTTCATCTGGGACGAGTTTGCGGACTGGTACGTTGAGTTGACCAAGGAAGTCCTTTATAGCGATAACGAAGAAGAGAAAGTCATCACACGTTCTGTTCTCCTTTATACTTTGGACAAGATCCTTCGTCTCCTTCACCCAATCATGCCATTTGTGACAGAGGAAATCTTTGGACAAATCTCAGAAGGCTCTATCGTCACAGCAGAATACCCAACTGTCAACCCAGCCTTTGAAGACCTTGCGGCTCACACAGGTGTAGAAAGTCTCAAAGACTTGATCCGTGCCGTTCGGAATGCGCGTGCGGAAGTAAACGTTGCACCAAGCAAGCCAATCACCATCCTTGTTAAGACAAGTGATAGCGACTTGGAAGCCTTCTTTAACAGCAATGTCAACTACATCAAACGCTTCACAAATCCAGAACACTTGGAAATCGCATCAAACATCCCTGCACCTGAACTCGCTATGTCAAGCGTCATCACAGGAGCAGAAATCTACTTGCCACTGGCAGACCTCCTCAATGTCGAAGAAGAATTGGCTCGTCTCGACAAGGAACTAGCTAAATGGCAAAAAGAACTGGATATGGTCGGTAAGAAGCTCTCTAACGAACGCTTCGTAGTCAATGCCAAACCAGAAGTCGTCCAAAAAGAACGTGACAAACAAGCCGACTACCAAGCAAAATACGATGCGACCGTAGTGCGGATTGATGAGATGAAGAAGTTGGTGAAATAATTATATAAATATAGCAAAGCACAGTGTAAAAACTGTGTTTTTTTGATACAATAGAAAGAAAGTCTTCATATAGAGAGGTAGATAATGAGTAAATCAAGAGCAGCAATTAGTACTATAAAGGGCTATTTTTATCAGTTTGACAAATCGATTTTAGAGATTTTGGAGCAATCAAACGAGACAGACATGGTTACTATTGAGGGAGTTGAGGACATTGATATTGAAAATAGTGATGAAAGAAACTTTATTCAATGTAAATACTATGAAAAAACGGATTTTGATAACAGCATTATAAGAAAGCCAATACAATTAATGTTTAGACATTATTTAGAAAATAGAACTGATCCTAAAGATAAGAATTTCACTTATAGACTATATGGTTATTATAATAAAGGGCATGAAAAGCTATTGGAATTAACAACGGAAAATCTAAGAACATATTTTTTAGATTTTAGCAAATATGGAGTTATAGATGAATCAGGAAATTCAAATTATCAAATCAAAAATAAAAAGGGAGAAGTTATATTTGAGGAAACAGTAGAAGATGATGATATTGAAGATTTTAAGAATCATCTTTTTATAGACATCAAGGCTGATAGTTATGAAAATCAAATAGAAAAAATAAAATCTAAAATTCAAAATGATTTAAGTGATTATAGTGAAGAAGATATTGAATTAATTTATTTTAATGCTCTTAAAATAATTAAAGACTTAGCATGTGAACATAATATTGAAAAGCGTCAAATTTCAAAAAAAGAATTTTGGGATAGAATAAAAACTAAAAACTACTATTTTGAAAGATGGATGAGTGAATTGCTGGAGTGGAAAAATTATAAAAAAATCATACATAAAAAATATTTTCCAAGAGTATCAAATTTATCACCGGCACATAGATTTTTCTTACTTGACTGTCAAGGAGAGAGTGTAAATAATGTTAAAAATGTAATTTCAGAAATTTCAAGGAAATATTCTCGTTTGATACATCAATTTAGTCCTTATGTTTATTTATATAACACTTTAAATGTTGATTTTGTAACTGAATTAAAAGAAAAGTTATATGAGGACGGTTGTTTTTTAAAGATGGATTTCCGTTTAAAAATTCAAAATTTAGATTTCAAGAAATGTTAATTAAACCTGATAAATTTAATGGAATTTCAGTACGTATACTAGAACATCCTATAAATTTATCAATTGTTCTACAAAAGTTGGTGGAAGTAGAAAGAGTTGACCAATTACCAATCAATTTATATATATTTAATAAAAGTAATCAATTAAATTTAGAGATTGGCAATCTTGATAATAGAGATTATTCAAAAATTAATATTCGACAAATTATAGATATATTGGATATTATATAGGAGAAAGGCATGGATAATTTAAATGCTCAAGTTGTTTCAGTACAACCTAATAAAATTAAAATTGAAGTGAAGTCAATCACAGATTTTCAGATTGCAGAAGAAAAATTGAAAATTGGTTCATATCTTAGAATTGCTGATGAAAATGATTTGGCATTAATAGCTACAATAGAAAATTTTTGTATTGAGCCTATTGAAATTGATGAGAGAATTGATATTAAATATATTATTGAAGCTGTACCTTTGGGGATGATTGATGAAGAAAATAAATTTGTAAGGGGAAGTGATACAATAACTATTCCTCCTAAATCGGTTGAACCAGCTAAATTTGAAGAAATAAAGTTAATTTTTGAAAATTCTATAAAAGATGAACTTAAATTTAAATTCTCTTCGTTATCATCGAATAATGAGATTGAGATTCCTGTGGAAGGAAATAAATTTTTCAATAAGCATATTGCTATTGTTGGTTCAACTGGTTCGGGTAAGTCTCACACAGTTGCAAAAGTTGTTCAAAATGCTATACATTCTAAAAATGGTGAATATGAAGGACTAAATAATTCACATATACTTATCTTTGATATTCATAATGAATATCAAAGTGCTTTCCCAAATGCTAGACTTATCAATGTTGATGATCTAGTTTTACCATATTGGCTATTAAATAGTGATGAGTTACAAGAATTATTCTTAGATACTGAGGGAAGTGATCATAATCAAAGAAATATTTTTAAAAAGTCTGTGATTCAAAGTAAAAAAAATCAATTTATGGGATCAGATGAGGAAAAAGAAAAATTACATTTTGATTCTCCAATTTATTTTGATATTCGAGAAGTTCTACAATATGCTTATGAAAAAAATGAAGAACAAATTGCTGGAGCAAGGGAAGGGCAGACAAAGGCTGGTCCATTAAATGGTAAATTATCAAATTATATTAGTCGGTTAGAGTCAAAGATATATGATAAAAGGTTGGAGTTTTTGTTAGGTGATAGAATAGAGGGAGAAACATTACAATCAGTTTTAAAACAGCTTATCGGATATACTGAAGCTTTCCTGACTAATGTTACTATTCTTGATTTGAGTGGGGTACCGTTTGATGTATTGAGTATAACTGTTTCTTTGATTTCAAGAATTATGTTTGAGTATGGATATTACTATAAGCAATTTAATAGTAGTAATAATCTAGCTTCTGATGTACCTATTTTATTAGTTTATGAAGAGGCTCATAAGTATGTGCCTAAGAGCTCTCTAACTAAGTACAGAGCTTCTCGCCAGTCAATAGAACGAATTGCAAAAGAAGGAAGAAAATATGGTGTTACTTTACTTTTAGCTAGTCAAAGACCTTCTGAAATTTCTGAAACAATTTTCTCACAGTGCAGTAATTTCATAACAATGAGGTTAACAAATCCTATAGATCAATCGTATGTAAGACAATTATTGCCAGATTCTATGGGAGGTATTGTTGATAAATTACCTAGCTTAGCAACGGGCGAAGCACTACTCATGGGAGAAGCGACTATTTTACCATCGATTGTAAAAATTGATGTTTGTGAAAATAAACCTTCTTCTAAAGATGTTCCATACTATCAATTATGGAAAGAGAGTTGGAAAGATATTAATTTTGAAGAATTAGAAAAACTCTGGAAAAAGAAGTAATATTTAAAATTATTATTTTTACAATAACTAATTATCTCCACACAAAATATTTTTGTTAGATATATTATTACTACTGTTTTAGAAAGCAGCTTACTACACAACAAATCCTCTAAGTTCGAACAGACCTGATAATTACAACATTGCAACTCTCTTCTCAGATAATGTGGGAATTGAGTTGGGATTTGAACAGACCAACGAGTTTAGAGTGGTGTATGCCAATGACTTCGATAAGTCTGCGCGTCAGACTTACTAGCCCATTTATTCAGATATATCTTGATAATCATATTATTCAGTCACTGAAGAAAAACAATTGAAAGGAACTTTCTATGCAACCAACTTACAACATTGACAATCCAAACTTGTCTTATGAAGCTAAACGTGATTTATGGCGGATAGGTTTTGGTCTGCAGAAAGTTGATAATCTAGTTCCATCAGCGTATATGGAATCTTTGGCGGAGAAACAGTCCCGGGGAGAACTGACTTATGAGCAGGTTTATGAAGATGCAACGGCTTATCATCATACCATTGATGCAAGTACGGAGGAGGCAGACTTGGTTTCTCTACGTATTGTAGAACTATTGTCTCGAAGAGGCTTTAGCTTCAGTCCTGCGACCCTACTTGCTATTCATAAGGAATTGTTTCAGGATATATTTGAACCCTCTATTCCAGTGGGGCAATTTCGTCAGACCAATATTACAAAGAATGAACCTGTTTTGAATGGTGAAAGCGTTGTGTACTCTGACTACTCTATGATTCAAATGACCTTGGATTATGATTTTAATCAGGAAAGACAAGTTTCATATGCAACACTAACCCAGGCGAATATGGTTAAACAAATCCAGCGTTTTATTTCAGGAATCTGGCAGATTCATCCATTTCGCGAAGGAAATACTCGGACGGTAACGGTATTTTTGATTCAGTATCTTCGTGAGTTTGGTTTTGATATTGATAATACACCATTTCAGCAACATGCCAAGTATTTTCGTGATTCCTTAGTATTAGATAATGCAAAGATTTTACAGCGACGTCCTGAGTTTTTAACAGCTTTTTTTGAAAATCTCTTGCTCGGTGGTCAAAATGATTTGTCTTCAGAAAAAATGTATCTAGAACTCGATCTTTAAAAATCCTGCTGCTAAAATTTCAGGAGAAAATAAAATAAATATTTCTACAATTAAATGCAGGTTATCATGACAAAAAATCTCTTAGATTCATTTCTAAGAGATTTTTTCTTTCTCCCCTCACAACCAGCCTTCTTCCTCAGCAGTTTTGGCCGCTTCGGTTCGGTTGCTTGCGCCTAGTTTGGAGAGGATATTGGTCATGTAATTACGGACGGTGCCGTTTGAGAGGTAGAGCTTATCCGCAATTTCTTGGTTGGACAGTCCTTGGGCTACTCCATGTAGAACAGCGACTTCTTGCTCGGTCAAGGGATTGGGATGGGTCATCATGACTTCCATCAGCTCTGGAGAATATTCCTTGCGTCCCTCTAACACCGTATGCAGGGTTTGCATGAGTTCGGCGATGCTCCGCTCTTTCAAGACATAGGCGTCGACTCCTGCTTTGACCGCACGTTCAAAATAACCTGGGCGTTTAAAGGTCGTAACGATAACCACCTTGGTTTCAGGCACTTCTTGTTTAATCCACTCGAGCGCTTCGAGTCCTGTCTTGACTGGCATTTCGACGTCAAGAATAGCAATATCTACTGCTTCTTTCCCCAAAACCTCGATAGCCTCGGCTCCATTTTTCGCCTGCAGAACAGTCTCCACATCTGGCTGAAAGCTCAAGAGTTGACACATGGCATCTCTCAGCATACTTTGATCTTCTGCGACTAATACTTTCATCTACTTTCTCTCCTTATAAGGCAGATGCACGCGCACCTCTGTTGGATGTTTCAAACTGACCAGTTCTACTTGACCTGAGAAGGCTGCAGCACGATCTCGGACTGTGTGGAGTTCATTTCCTTTTACAGTTCCAAAACCTTTCCCGTCATCTCTGACTGTCAGGAGCAATTCCTGATCTGTGCGTTCCAGTTTTAGATAGGCTTTTTCAGCGCTGGCATGCTTGATGATATTGGTCGCCAGTTCTAACAAAATCATAGCAGCTGTCGACTCTACATCCTGGGTCAAACTAGCCTTGTCCAACTGATTGTCAACCTCAACCTCAATCCCAGCAATCTCCAGCATTTTCTTGACAGTCTCAAGCTCTGAAGCTAGGGTCCGTGATTTCAGATTATCCACAATGGTTCGCACCTCATTCATGGAATCCTTGCTAATCTGTTGAATTTCTTTTAATTCCTTTTCCACCTGTGGATAAGCCTCCATCTGAAACAACTGCAAGGCTAAATCTGTCTTGACACTCAGCATAGCAAAGGTATGTCCCAAGCTATCATGCAAGTCCTGACCGATACGACTACGTTCATTTTCAGCAAGCAATAGATTTATCTGGGCATTTTGCTTAGCCTGAGCTTCTTTCAAATCCTCCACAATACGAATCCGAATCAAACCAAAAGTCATTAAATCTACAAAAGCAAGAATTACAAGTAGATAGAATAGAAACTCAACTTCGATTCTCTGAAAAATCAAAAGTTGGCCCACAACAAGGACTTGAGCAAGAAGAAAAGTCCAGACATGTAAAGACTTTAAACCACTTACGCTGAAATGATAACTTAAGAGATTGGATAGGAAAAAGAAAAACCAGATATAATTAACAGTAACAAAGGCAGTATTCCCAACTACATAAGTCAGCATGATCCCCCAGAAAAGCCAAGATAGGCGCTGGCTCTTAGTTGTTAAAATACCCAAATACGCCACTACAAATAGAATATCAATCAATAAATGCCAGGCAGAAAGCCACCCAGTCACTACAGGTAGGATGGGGAAAATCATAAAAATTAAACTGACCCAAAACATATAATGTATGCTTTTCAGTCTTTCAAGCATTAAGCATTCTCCTTATGACCTTGAAGGTAAATGGTCAAACCAAACAAAACAGCTGAAAAAATAAGTAGATAAACTGTGGCTGATAGATTGATGCCACCCTCATTTAAGAAGGTCTTGATCAATTCCATCAACTGATAGCTTGGTAGGCGCTTCCCGATTGCTTGCATCCAGTCTGGAAATAAAGAGACAGGCATCCAGAGTCCGCCTAAAACAGCCAAGCCAAAGTAAAGAAGATTGCCCACGACAGACATCAGCTGACTGGACGGCAAGAGAGTCAGGGTCAAGCCAAGTGCTACAAAGGCAACACTTCCTACTATCAGCAAGAACGCAGCCCCAATCCAGTTTCCAAGAGACATATCCACACCTCTTACAAAATGCCCAACTGAGAAAACAACCAGGATTGAGACCAAATAATCAACCATCATACTTGTTATCTTTGATAGATAATATTCTACCATATTTACAGGGCTATGACGTAATATTTTCTGCCAGTTGTTGATCTTGTCGGTATGTAAAACAACTGGGAATGAAAAGATAGCTGTCGACATCATGGAAAAAGCTGTCATGGAGATGAGATAGTCGCGCATAAAATTAGCCGGTCCACCTGGTGTTTCCTGGTACATGCCTGAAAAGAATAAATAGAAGGCTGTCGGCATCCCTACTGATAATAAATAATAGACTAGTTGTCGTTTGGTCAATAGAAATTCTATCTTGTTTAGTGCAATCCATCGTTTCATCTTAGTCATCTCCCTTCTGTGTTTCTTCAAAGATTGTATCTAGCAAACTACGATTATTGACTTCAATTTCTTGTATGCTACATCCTGCTTGAACTAACAGTTCCCAGAAAGCATCCGCTTCACGTGTGACTACTTGCAGGGCATCTTGTTTTTGTGACCAGTTTTCAATCAAGTTTGACTGCTCAACGACTTCCTTATAAGCCAGAGGTAGGATAAAGTGCTTTTCAATCTCTTCACTGCGCATGGCTAGAGGTGTTGTATCGCGAATCAACTCTCCCTTATTCAAGACCAAGATTCGGTCCGCTGTATGCTCTACTTCCTCAATATAATGAGACGAATAGAGAATGGTGACTCCCTGCGCTTTTAGGTCCTGAACAATTTCCCAAAAACGTTGACGGGTTGAGGTATCCATGGCCGCAGTTGGCTCATCTAAAAAGACAAGCTTTGGTCGGCCAATCAAGGTCAAGACAAATGAAAAGAGACGCTTTTGTCCACCTGACAATTTTTCTGCAAATTGTTCTTTTTGCTGCTTGTCAAACTGTAATAGTTGATTAATCTCCTGGTTGTTCAAGGGATTTGGATAAATGCTTTGAAAGAAAGCAATCAACTCTTTAACCTTTAATTTCTGAACAATAACATTTTCTTGAGGGAGGTAGCCTCTAATATAGTCTAACTGAGAACTCGTCACTGGCAAGCCTTGGATGGATACTTGACCGCTTGTGACCAGTTTATCTCCAAGCAAACAGTCCAAGAGTGTGGTCTTCCCAGCACCATTGGGCCCAATCAAGGCGACGCATTCACCTTCAGCTACCTCAAAGGAAATATCCTTCAATATAGCCTTGCCCTTGATGTTTTTATTTAGGCTTTCTACCTTAATCATGTTCATGATACTCTCCTTTCAGCCACTCCTTTCCCATCGGAAAGGCGATAAAAATCATAAATCCTAATCCCCAGGCACCGCGAATGGCTTGGTGAAGGAAGGCTTGATCAAACCAACCTGTAAACATTTCTACCAGCCATACCACTAGTGATAGTCCAATAAAAAGATAGAGAATCGCTTTTTTCATTTTTCAAACTCCTTTTTCACATCTGAGACTAATTTCAAACCTTCTCGGATCAACCAAGACATGATTCCAAAACCTGCAAATAGCTCCCAAGGAAAATGATAGAAGCCTTCATCCAATCCTGAAAACATGAGATAAGTCATGACTCCTGCTGCTACTAAACTCATTGCGACAATTACTTTATGTTTCATTTTTTTCTTCCTCCATTTGATACATCTAGTATAATTCTTTGAAGGTAGAATCACTAGAAGCTTCTGTCATGAGGAAATATGACAAATGTCACAAAAAGTTCAGTCAGCTACCAGCTCAAAAACTCATTGCAAACCAAAAAGATCGGGAATCTTTTCCCGACCTCTTTCGTTTTCTATTTCATTCTTATTCCACACTGAAAAGATATGGATACACTGGTTGTTGACCTTGGTGGATTTCTACTTCAACATCTTCGAATTCTTCTGCGATTTCTTGGGCGATTTGGTTAGCCAATTCTTCGCTTCCATCTTCACCGATATAGAAGGTTACGATTTCACTGTCTTCATCCAACATATGTTTCAAGGTTTCAGTCAGAGTTTGGTGCATATCAGGGTTTGATACGAGGATCTTACCATCTACCATACCAAGATTGTCATTTTCGTGAATTTCTAGACCATCGATAGTCGTGTCACGAACGGCTGTTGTTACACTACCGCTGACTACATCACCAAGAGCTGCAGTCATGCGTTCTTGGTTTTCTTCGATAGACTTGCTTGGGTCAAATGCTAGAAGGCTAGTCAATCCTTGAGGAAGAGTACGTGCTTCTACCACTACTGCTGGTTGTTCTAAGACTTCAGCTGCAGATTGAGCCGCCATGAAGATATTTTTGTTGTTTGGTAAGAAGATGATGTTGCGAGCATTGACTTGCTCAACAGCCTTGACAAAATCTTCTGTCGAAGGGTTCATGGTTTGTCCACCCTCGATGACATAGTCCACACCTTGAGCACGGAAGATGTCTGCCAAGCCTTGTCCAGCTACTACTGCGATAAGGGCGTATTCTTTTTCTTCAGCTGGTTTGCTGACTTGAGCTGCTTCTTTTTCCACTTGTGCTTCGTGTTGGTTACGCATGTTATCGACTTTAACCTTAACCAAGCTACCATATTTCAGACCTTCTTGCATAACAAGACCTGGATCTTCTGTATGGACGTGAACTTTAACGATTTCATCGTCATTGACAACGAGTAATGAGTCCCCAAGGTCATTCAAGTAGTTACGGAATTCTTCGTAGTCAAAGTCTTTAGCATAAGTTGGACCTTGCTTAAGGGCAACCATGATCTCAGTACAGTAACCAAAGGTAATGTCTTCTGTTGCCACATGTCCAGCTACAGATTTGTGGTGTTCGGCATTGATCATCTCACCCATATTCGCTGGAGTAGCCACAAAGTCTTCAGAAGCGCTATATTCACCAGTAAGAGCTGAAAGGAAACCTTCATAGATGAAGACCAAACCTTGACCACCTGAGTCTACAACTCCAACTTCCTTCAAGACTGGAAGCATGTCTGGAGTCTTAGCAAGGGCTGTTTTAGCTCCTTCCAAAGCTGCACGCATAACCTCAATAGCATCGTCTGTCTGCTCGGCTTTTTTCTTAGCACCGATGGCAGCACCACGTGATACAGTCAAGATTGTTCCTTCAACTGGCTTCATAACAGCCTTGTAGGCTACTTCAACACCAGATTGGAAGGCAAGAGCTAGGTCTTTTCCTGTTAACTCTTCTTTGGTTTTGATGGCTTGTGAGAATCCGCGGAAAAGCTGAGAAGTGATAACTCCTGAGTTCCCACGCGCACCCATCAAAAGACCTTTAGCCAAGATACTTGCAGCCTCACCAACTGTTGAAGCTGGTTTGTCTGCTACTTCTTTAGCACCATTTTCGATAGTCATTCCCATGTTTGTTCCTGTATCTCCATCTGGAACTGGGAAGACGTTCAATGAGTTGACATATTCGGCTTGCTTGTTCAATCGAGTAGATGCAGCCTGTACCATTTCTTGAAATAAGCTTGTAGTAATATTTGACACGATTATTCTCCTACAACTTTGATATTTTGAATATAGACATTCACAGCTTGAGCAGTGATGCCAAGTTGGTTTTCCAAACTAAAGCGTACACGCTCTTGGATGTTTTTTGAGACTTCACTAATCTTAGTTCCATAGCTCAACACGGTATATACATCAACTGCAATGCTACCATCTTCGGCCGCTTTTACAACGACACCTTTAGAATAATTTTCCTTCCCAAGAAGGGCTTGGAAATTATCTTTGAGGGCTTTCTTACTTGCCATACCGACCACACCAAAAATCTCAGTTGCTGCACCGCCTACAACGGTAGCAATCACTTCATCTGTTAGTTCGATTTGACCATCTTTTGTATTAATTTTTACAGTCATTTTTTCTACCTCAACTAGTTGATACTCTATTTTATCATATTTCAAGCCAAGTGTAAAAGCAGAATACTGTATCGGCGGATATTTGCTCCTTTGACAAGTGATTTTGTACTTAGAGCAAAAGAAAAAGACCTGATGGCCTTTTACTCTTTATTAAACGCGTTCTACTTTACCTGATTTCAAAGCACGAGCTGAAGCCCAAACTTTTTTAGGTTTACCATCTATAAGTACAGTAACTTTTTGAAGGTTTGGTTTTACGGCACGTTTTGTTTGGTTCATCGCGTGTGAACGGTTGTTTCCTGATACAGTCTTACGACCTGTAAAGTAACATACTTTAGCCATTTGTGTTTTCCTCCTATTAGATCTAATATAGCGGATGTGCTAGCACCACATACTGTACTATGTTATCACACTTTCTCTTTTTTGGCAAGGGGATTGGAAGATTTTTTTATTTAACGTAAACAACTCCTAGTTTCCCAAAAGCTACATCTCCACGGATAATCAAAGTTTTGCTGGTTGGGGCTAGAGGGGCATCTGCCTTGGCTGCTCCACAAAAAGTCTCTACCTTTAGATCTACTCTCCAGTGTTGAGGCACGTAGATAACTGCATTCCCAAATCCGACTTCGATATTCAGAGTAGCAAAATCACCTAACATCTCTGCATTATCATAATAAATCTTGGCATTCCCAAAACCGACCTCAAACTCATCTTCTACCAATTCTTGGTCTTGCTTGTAAAATGTACCCGCCCCAAAAGCGACTTCCTTGTCTGTCAGAATGGTCTTTTCACCGTCATACCACCATTTTTTTCCATTCCAAGTTCTGTTAGAATGAGTGAGTGTGCTGACACCCATTACGATTAAAATACTTGCCCAGAACAATGACTGATTGGGAATCGGTAAAATGTCATAAAAATGATTAGCAATCATGAGGGCCACTAGGGCTGTAAAAGATGCTGAAGTGAAATGACGACGAAGGATTGCCTCAACTGATTGGTAGGCAAAAAATCCAATACCGATCAAGGGCCAAATTTCCCCTTCAAGTGAAGGAATACCAAAATTCCCCTGCAATAACACTAAAGCTGCCAATACTAGCAACACAATACCAAATGCTTTCTTTTTCATGTTCTTACCTCATGTTTCTTAGATTTTCTTTTAGGAGGGATTGATAGTGCCGCGACACGTGAACCTCCTTGTGGGTCTGATAAAAGGAAATAGTTCCTGTCCCTGAAAAGGACTTGTCCACCGAGTAAACTTGCCGAATATTAGCAATAGTCGACTTGGATACCCGACTGAAATAGCGGGGCAGGATGGACTCTAACTCATAAAGCTTGAGCCGAACCTCGTAGGCCGCTTTCTGGGTATGGGCGTAAATCTTGCTACCTTCCGTCTCAAAGAAGAGGATTTCTGCCAAGTCTAAGTAGTACTCACCCGTCCCCTTGTAAAAGATCAACCTAGGAGCCTTGGTTTCTTGCAAGAGTCGTTGCAAGTCAGCTATTTCATCTGTTAGGGCTGCAGCCTTGATGACAATCTCTGTCTCAGTTAATTCACTATCAATCTCGATTCGTAACTTCATCCTATCTCCTTTCTGCATCTACTATACCAAAGGCCAGAAGACTTTACAAGGGCAAAAAAGCAAGTGGTCACTTTTTACCCGTAAGTGGTTACGAGGCCAAGCCCACTTGCTTTGCTTTTTAGAAAATAAAGAAGAGAAATCCCCAAAGGAGACCACAGGCGTAGCCAACTAAAACATCCTTTGGATAATGAACGCCTCCTAAGACCCGCACAAGACCGAGAAGAGCTGATAAGACCAACAAAACCAACCCCACAGGCAGATTTGCATGCAAGCAAGCCATGGAAATAATGGTTTTTACTTTCATTAGTTACGAAATAACACATATCAAAATCAGTTTGAGCAAAGAAACTTCTTTGCTCTTTTTATCTAAGTTTTAAAATTGGAGTAATTTAAATATAGAATTAAGTCAAAAATAAAATTTTATGATATTATAGTAAAGAACAAAAGAAATTTTGTGCAATTAATTTAGAAAAAGATAAAGAGGGATCTGATATGAAAAAACAAACTATTATTGTTGGGGCCGCAATCCTAGCTGCAACCACTGGAACGACTGTATTCGCAGAGGAAGCTGAACCAACTTCTGTAGCACAACCTACTAAAGCAACTGAAGCAGCTCCAACAGCAGAAAATGCTACTCCTATTCAGAAAGCAGAAAAAGAAGTTGCGAAAACTTCAAAAGATGTAACTAACGCTGAAACTTCTGCAAAAGAAACTTTCGATAAAGAAACTCAAGCTAAATCTGATCACGATAAAGCTACAGATGAAGTAAAAGCTGCTCAAGATGCAGTTAATAAAACTAACGAAAAATTAAAAAATGCTGAAGCTACTTTAGCTAAAGATAAAGAATTAACTCCAAAATTAGAAAAAGAATTACAATCTAATAAAGACGAAGTAACAAATACAGAGAATGGAATCTCTAATACAGAAAATCAATTAACAACAGCTAAAGAAAAACAAAAAACAGAAGAAGCTAAAATTCAACCACAAGTTGATGCTTTGAATGAAGCAACTTCTTCTAAAGAAGTTGCTCAAGATAAAGTAAATTCTATTAAACAAGATTTGAAAACAAATCAAGCAAATGAAGCTACTTTAACTAAAGAAATCAATGATTTAACTTCTGCTAAAGAAGCTGCTAACCAAAATGTAACCAAAACAAAAACAGCTTTAGATAATGCTAAAACAGCTGATAAAACTCGTGCTAACAACATTGCTTCACAAAAAACAATTGTAGCGCAAGACCAAAGAAATAAAGATAATGCTATTGCAACAGAAAAAGCAAAAACTGCTGAAAAAGAAAAATTAGCTAATGACTTGACTTCTGCTAAGAATGCACTTGCTGACAACTTGGAAATTCCAGTAACAGATGCTTATATTTCTGCTCTTAAAGCTTACAAACAAAACAAATCAAAAGCAAATGATGAAGCTTTAGTTAAAATTTCAAAAGAAATCTTAGCATCAAAAGAAGTTGAAGCTGCTAAGAAATTACTAAAAGAGAGTGACACACGTACTGTTGACCCAGCAAATCTAACAACAGAACAATTAAAAGAATTGAATATCCGTATGGCTCAATTTATTGAAGATGTACGTACTAAATTCGGAACATTCTCTCCAACTATGATTCGTGTAAGTGAAGAATCAGTTAACCTATCAAAACTTATTAGTGAAACATACAAAAATGCTGTTCGTAATCATGCTAATACTACAAATCCAACTGTAGATGATGCGTATGATACAGGTCATGTGAAAAGTAATGTAACTATTGCTCCAAATATGGCTAAAGCTGGTTATAAAACTGACGCTCTCCCAGTTCGTATGGAAACTCTTGCATATTCTTATGAAACAAATATGACTACAATGGGCGAATTAAAAGCAGAATTATATAATAGTATGATTCGTTGGATGTATGATGATTATTTGAGTGATTGGGGTCATGCTCTTATTCAATCTGGCTTACAATGGGATTACAAGAAAACAGAATTGCATACATTTGTTGTTCAAGATGGTTCATATGTAACGATTGGGACTGACGAAACAGCCTTCAAGACCCAAGATAGCAATTTGAAAACTAAAGAGTATGAAATTCCAGCAACAGATTACAGCAAAACGGTTACTCGTGTAAATTCTCTTGACAAACTAATTGAAACAAACAAAGCCGAATTGGCTCAAGCTACTAAGAATGTTAAATCAACGACTGATAAGCTTGATACTTCAACAAAAGAATTGAAACGTTTAGAAGCAATTGAAATTCAAACTCCTAAAGCACAAACTGCTTACGACAGTGCTGTTGCTAAACAAACTCAATTAGCAAACCAATTAACAGAAAAGAATAACAATCTTACTGCTGTTCAAAACAAAAGCAAAGAATTAAATATTGCTCTACCTAAAGCTGAATCTGATTTAACTAAAGCAACTGAAACTTACAACAAAGCGAAAGCTGAATATGATAAAGTAAGTGCTGATGTAGAACGTGCTAAAGCCGAAGTTAAACGAATTGAGGCTCAATTGAAAGCACTTAATGCTAAATTGACAGAAGCAAAAAATAAAGTTACTAACACTGAAAAATCTATTGCTGAAAACAACAAAGAAATTGAAACATTAACAAATTCTATTAAAGAATTAAAAGAACAACTTAAAGATCAAGAAACTATTCTTAAAGAAAAAGTAAAAGTTCAAAAAGAAAAAGAAGAGATCTACTTGAAAGCTAAAGGAGTTGCTGATGTAGAACGTGCTAAAATCAATGAACTTAAATCTAAACATGAAGCTGCGGTTACTTATTTAGAATCATTGAAATCAGAAAAAGCTCGTGAAGTACAAAAACAAAGAAAACTTGAAAAATACAATAGAATGTTCGATAAAGTATTGTACGGAACAAATACTACAGCTAATCAAAATTCTAATCACACTCTACCAGCAACTAACTCTTCTAATGAATCAGTATTACCAAATACTGGTTCAATTGAACAATCATTCATGACATATTCAGCACTTATAAGTTTAGCTACTGCAGGTTATGCTTTGGCAAGAAAGAAAAAAGAAGACTAATCCATTCTGACAATTTAAAAAAGAGAAGACAAGTTTAGACAATGTCATTAAGTTAAGAAATTCAAATACGATTCTGTATTGAATTGCACCCCAAAAGTTAGACAGAAAAAATCTAACTTTTGGGGTGTTTTATTATGCGACTATTAGTCCGTCTCGCTCCGCTAGGTGCGCGTCGAAGGTTATACCAAAAAAACTCCAAACGCAATACAATAAGGGTGTTCAAGCCAATTGTAAAGCGAAAGGAGAAAAATATGGCACAAAAGGCTCATAGTTTATCGCACACAAAGTGGCACTGTAAGTATCACATTGTGTTCACCCCTAAGTATAGACGAAAAATCATTTATAATCAATATCGAAGTAGTTTGGGAGAAATATTCCACCGATTATGTAGTTATAAAGGTGTTGAGATTATCGAAGGACACTTAATGCCTGATCATGTACATATGTTAGTAAGTATTCCACCAAGGATAAGTGTTTCAAGTTTCATGGGTTATTTAAAAGGCAAAAGTGCACTCATGATGTTTGACAAACACGCCAATCTCAAGTACAAGTTTGGGAATCGGCATTTTTGGGCAGAAGGTTATTATGTGAGTACGGTTGGACTCAATGAAGCCACAATTAAGAAATATATCCAAGAACAGGAAAAACATGATATAGCACTAGATAAATTAAGTGTGAAAGAATATGAGGATCCCTTTAGGGATAGTGGTAAGTAGTACCAATGTCTCTTTAAGAGGCAAGTGACGAGTCAAGAGCAATAAGGCTTGAACAACGTGAAAGCCAGCGTCTTTAGGCGCTGGCTGGTAATTTGGGCTTATAGCCCTGGTACAAACCACCCGTTTGACGGGTGGTTATGATTATGAAATTAACTTATAAAGATAAGGTTCAGATCTATGAACTTAGAAAGCAAGGTCAAAGCTTCAAACAACTTTCAAAAAGATTTGATGTGGATGTTTCTGGTCTAAAGTGCATGGTGAAATTAATTGACCGTTATGGAATAGAAATCGTCAAAAAGGGGAAAAATCGTTATTATTCCCCTGAATTAAAGCAAGAAATGATTGATAAAGTCCTACTTGAAGGTCTTTCACGAAAAAGAGTATCTTTAGATTATGCTCTACCCAAAATCGGCAAAATTGTTTACGCCATATGATTGTAACACCTTATCAAAAAAATCACTAGGTAAGGTGTTGGTTTTGTATAGAATTTTTACACTAAACTTTAATTCAAAAAAGACAATTTCCTTAGTTTGACTATGGAACTCAAACTATTTTTTATCAAATACCTTGATATGTGGGTGGTTGATTTCATCTATAGAGTAACATAAATCTCAAAAAATAGGGTGAAAAAACCTTTATTTGTGATGCAAAAAATAGAAGATAGGATAGAGGATCACTTTGATAACCTCAATCCTATCTCCTATTCAAATGGTTAGTTCACTAACTTATGACATTGACTCTACAGTATGCTCTTTTTAAAAGTTATTAGTCATATTTACGTTTAAGACCGATTACTCCTAGAGCATAAGTAATACCCGCCATAATCACACCTAACACATTTACTTCAGCACTAGTATTTGATCATACTTTCTTAGTTGAAGTAGGAGTGTTTGGAATTTCTTAAGCAGTTGCTTTTTGGTATTCTGCCTTAATGTCAGCAACTGGTTCTTCATTGGTTTTTTTACTTTTACAATTTCTTGATTATTTCCTTCTTTTCAGCTATTTTCTTATCAAGTGTTTCTACTTGTTTAGCTTCATCTGCATAAGTTGTTCCATAGTTCATTGCTAATGTTACTGCGACCATACCAAGAATGTTCCCACAAATTCCATGTTGTTTGAATTTACGGCTTGACCCGTAAGTGGTTACGAGGCCAAGCTCACTTGCTTTGCTTTTTACAAAATAAAGAAGAGAATTCCCCAAAGGAGGCCACAAGCGTAGCCAACTAAAACATCCTTGGGATAATGAACACCACCTAAAACCCGCACAAAGCCGAGAAGAGCTGATAAGACCAACAAAACCAACCCCACAGGCAGATTTGCATGCAGGCAAGCCATGGAAATGATGGTTGCTGAAAAGACGTGGCGACTAGGCATTGAATTTCCAGAGCTGTCCTTATCTAGTAGCGGGACAATTTCCCAAGTTTCATAAGGTCGTGGTTGATTGATCCACTTACGAACTAGCGTCAATAGGACAAAGCCTAAAGCTGGAACTAAAATATAGGCAGAAAGTTCTTTCCCCAAGCCATTGTTTATATAGCTTGTTCCCAACAAGGTCAAGTAAGCCAAGGGCATCAGAACTGTCATCATGCGATTAAAAACTCGCATCAAGTGTAATAGTTGTGGATATCGAAGGAGACTTGATTTCCTCTTATCGTACCACTCTTGATAGTTTTTCATCTGTTTTCTCGTTGTTTCTAGATTTTACACAAGAAGCCTGACAGAACGAGTCTGCTAGCATCTCCTACTCTAGTATAGTGCAGAAAAAGAAGGCCGTCAAGCCTTCTTTTGAATTACTATTCTTCTACTTGGTCTTCTGTAAATTGACTATTGTAGAGGTCTGCATAGAAACCACCCTGAGCCATCAGTTCCTCATGATTGCCTTGCTCGATGATGTTTCCTTCTTTCATGACCAGGATTAAGTCAGCATTGCGTATAGTTGACAAGCGGTGGGCGATGACAAAGGATGTGCGTCCCTCCATCAAACGGTCCATAGCCTTTTGAATCAACTCCTCCGTACGAGTATCGACTGAGGATGTTGCTTCGTCCAGAATCAAGAGCGGAGCATCCTTGAGCAGAGCACGAGCAATCGTCAAGAGTTGTTTCTGTCCGACTGACAAGGTCACTGTATCATCCAAAACAGTATCGTATCCATCAGGTAAGGTTGTGATAAAGTGGTGGATTCCTACTGCTTTGGCAGCTTCAATCACTTCTTCATCACTAATACCTGTTTGATTGTAGATGAGATTGTCACGAATGGTTCCTTCAAAGAGCCAGGTATCCTGCAAGACCATTGAAAAGGCATCGTGTACTTCTGAGCGCTTCATAGCCTTGGTATCCACACCATCAATGCGAATACTTCCCTTATCAATCTCATAGAATTTCATCAAGAGGTTAACAATGGTCGTCTTCCCAGCACCAGTTGGTCCGACAATGGCGACCTTTTGACCTGCATGAGCTGTCGCAGAAAAGTCATGAATGATCGTTCGCTCCGGTGTGTAGCCAAATGAAACTCTGTCAAAGACCACTTCACCCTTCATGTTGGTCAATTGTCTTTCCTTATATGATTCATCTTCCATTTCCTCTTCACCTAGAAATTCGAAGACACGTGTCATAGCTGCACTAGCCTGTTGCAAGCTGGTAATCCCTTGGGCAATCTGTGATAAGGGTTGTGAGAAGGTACGAACATAAACCATGAAGGCCACGATAATCCCAATACTGATATGGCCTTCAAGTGCCAAGGCAGCACCGACGATGATCACCAAAACATAGCTAAAGTTCCCAACAAAGATCATTGCTGGCATCATGATTCCAGAAATAAATTGAGATTTCCAAATACTATCATGTAGGTCTTGATTCAATCCTGCGAATGTTTCTTTAGTGGTGTCCACAGCGTTATAGCTGGTCACCACATTGTGGCCAGAGTACATTTCTTCCACATAGCCGTTTACAGCTGCTAGGTTGTTTTGTTGAGCTTTAAAGTAGCCTTGAGATTTAGCCATAATCACTGAGACCGCCGCAAATCCAATAAGGGTTGAAACAACGGTTACCAGTGCCAAAATCCAGTTCATACCAAACATGGTAATCAAAACAGCAATCAGTAAAAAGCTAGCTGAAAGAACTGTCCCAAGGCTTTGGTTAAGAGACTGAGCTGCTGTATCAACGTCATTAGTCACACGAGAAAGGGTGTCCCCTTGAGAATGACGGTCAAAATAAGCAAGTGGCAAGCGATTGATTTTCTCAGCAATAGCTGTCCGCAAACGTTTTGAGAAATGTTGGATACTAGTTGAGAAAATGTAGGCTTGCGTATAGTTCAGGATAATCCCAAGCACATAGAGGATAACCAAAAAGCTAGCAATACTTGAGACAGCCTCTAGATCAATCTCTGTCATTAACCCATCTGAAATCAAATTGGTAATTTCTTTGATCTTAGTTGGTCCATAAACCGTGATAATACTTGAACAGATAGCCGTCACAACTGCGATTAGTAGGGGAAGTTGGAGACCTGCTAGAAAAGGTCTACACTGTTTCCATAAGGACATTTTCTTATTTTCCATGTTCCAATTCCTCCTTCGATAGTTGTGAATAGGCAATTTCTTGGTAAACTTCATTGCTTGCAAGAAGTTCCTTGTGGGTGCCTTGCCCCACGACTTTACCTTGATCCAAGACTAAGATCAGGTCTGCATCCATAATGGTTGAAATGCGTTGGGCAACGATTAATTTGGTCATGGATTGTGTTTTTTCAGCTAATACTTGACGCAAGATACGATCTGTCTTGTAGTCCAAGGCTGAGAACGAATCATCAAAAATGAGAATCTCTGGTTTACGAGCCAAGGCGCGTGCAATGGCCAAACGTTGTCTCTGTCCACCTGAGAAATTGGTCCCACCTTGAGCCACTTCTGAGTCAAGACCAGCTTCCTTATCCTCTATAAAGTTTTTAGATTGAGCCAATTCCAAAGCTTGCCACATGGCCGTTTCACTTAGTGGCGTTTCTTGACTCTTACCAAAGTCGAGATTGTCCTTAACATCTCCAGAAAAGAGCACAGCTTTTTGAGGGATATAGCCAACCTTATTACGCAAATCTTCCAAGTAGTAATCTTTCACATTGACGCCATCTACTAGAATTTCTCCCTCTGACACATCATAAAAACGAGGCAAGAGATTAACTAGAGTAGATTTCCCAGAACCAGTTGAGCCGATAAAGGCAATGGTTTGCCCTGCTTCTGCCTTGAAGCTGACATGTTCCACAACTGCTTCTGAGTTTTTAGAGTAGCGGAAGGTTACGTCGCGGTATTCCACTTGACCTTTTACAGAAGAGTTTGCCGTCTGTGGGTGACTAGGATTTTCAATAGAGGAATAAAGGTCCAAGACTTGATTGATACGACCTGCAGAAACCAAGGTACGAGGAAGAACGATAAAGAGAGCACCCATGAGTAAGAAGCCCATTACCACTTGCATAGCATAGGACATGAAGACCACCATATCGCTAAAGAGGGGTAGACGCTCTGTCAAGCTAGCGTCGTTGATAAGATAAGCACCAATCCAGTAAATGGCAAGGACCAAGCCGCTAGAAATCGCCATCATAATAGGATTCATAATAGCCATTAAGCGACTGACAAAGAGATTGATTCGTGTGACTTCATCATTGGCTTCTTCGAATTTCTTATCTTGGTATTCCTCAGCATTGTATGCACGAACAACCCGAATCCCTGTCAAGCTTTCACGAGTAATACTGTTCAGCTTATCTGTCAATTTTTGAATGACAGATTGTTTAGGAAAGGCCAAAGTCATCAAGACAGTTGTCATCAGAACATTGACAATGACTGCCACCACTACTGCCCAAATCCAGTATTCAGACTTGCCAAGGATTTTCCCAATAGCCCAAAGCGCCATGATTGGTCCGCGAGTGACCACTTGGAGTCCCATGGTAAAGAGCATCTGAATCTGCGTGATATCATTAGTCGTCCGAGTCAATAGACTGGGGATTGAGAAACGTTTAATTTCTGTCTGAGAGTAATCCAAAACACGATTAAAAATATCGCTTCGTAGATGAGCCGTATAGGATGCTGCAACTCGAGCGGCAAAAAATCCAACTGTTACAGATGATAGGAAGGCTAAGAATGACAAACCCATCATCTTAGTTGCTGGCGACCAAAGATCTCCTAGCTCCGTACCTGGAGTTCCAAGTAGTTCTGTAATTTCTGAAATGTAAGTCGGTACTTCTAACTCTAGATAGACCGAGAAACAGGTAAAGAGGACAGTCAAGAGAATCATTCCCCACTCTTTTCCTGTGATACGTTTAGCGAGTTTCTTCATTCTTACCTCCCATTTTATCTACATTAGCCTGTAGTAGACCCATGACTTCTTCAAAAACAGCTAGTTTTTCCTCAGAAATTCCATCAAGTAGACTACGGTCAATTCGATCAAAGAAAGACTTGATTGGCTTCATCTGAGAGCGTGATTTTTCCGTCAAATGAACAAATTTTGCCCGCTTATCACTTGGACTTGTCTCCAACTCCACCAAACCATTTTGCACCATGCGCTTCACTAGATTACTGGCGACTGACTTGGTGATATTGAGTTCCTGCTCAATATCCTTGATTAACACCGCCTGTTCAGACTCCTCACGATAGTCTAAAAATCGTATGACTTGGCCCTGCGGTCCACCCATAAATTCAATACCACAACGTTTAGCTTCCTGTTGCACCATAAGGTGAACCTGATGACCAAAACGTTTAAAAGCTAACATCGGCTTATCCATGCTATCTCCCTTCTAAATAAAAATAGTTCTCTTGAGAACAATTAAGTTTTCATGAGAACTATTTTATCATTTTCAGAAAGGATGTCAAGAAAAAAAGTTTCTATGAGAACTATTTAAATGAGAATTGACAACAGTTAATAATTTCTCTATAATAGGCACTAACTTGTCTGATTACACTAGAAGTGGGAGAACTTTCAAATGAAACAAGAAGAGTATAAAACCTTAGGAACCCTTGCTGTCATTTTTGGAGCTGGTGCTCTTTTATGTTCTCGGATACCAATTGTCAATGGTCTATCCTTTCTCTTTGGATTTGTTGCCTTGATCTTAGGAGTCATCGGCATTGGCCTCAATCTCCAAAATCAAAAAACATTAGCTATGATTGGTTCAAGCTTTGGCCTCATTTCAATTATCATTGTACTGATAAGCCAACTGCTATTCACTCCTATCTTCGCTGATTTTATAAGAGGCTATCGTAGCTCTTCTAATTATCTCATGGAAGAGCCAACCAATGAAGATTGGCCAAATAGTACCATTGATGAATATGAAGAGGAAGAAGAGATCTTTACCTGGACTCAAGAACAGTTTGATGCCTTAATAGAGGGCGACCCTTCCAACCAAGGGCAAGGGGGTACCAACTACAATGACATTATCAGGGAACATGGGATTCCAGATTCTGAAGTAGAATCAAGTGACAGTGATTTTGAAACCAAAAGAATCACCTATCTCTCCCTAGGTTCACCTAGTAAGGCAGTTGTTTTAAACTTTGTAAAGCAGAAAAATGGTCAGTTTCTTCTGATTCATAAATTTGCTGTCGGACTGGACCGAAAAGAACAACATGATACTGGTATCAGAATCTAACATAAAATAGCTTAGTTTTTCAGTGGTTTACGACATTTTCCCCTTATTTTTTAAACTTCATAAAACTCTTGCATCTATCGGCGCACCGTGATATGATATAATCAAGATAAGGTAAGGGCTAGCTGAGATGTACAAAGAAGATCGGCTCAAATAACTTGAAAAGGCGATAGATAATATCCCTAAAACAGTAACATCTATCGTAAAATAAAGCCCAAATTCAGTAAAAGAAAAAGGGAAGTGCTAAGAAGTAGATGCGAAAGGCCTTCGAACTTCTATTTTATCAAATGAAAAGAGGGAACCAATGGTTAGTTCAATAGCTGTTTTTATAGTAGCAATCAACGTCTATATTTATCTTAAAAACAAAAAGGACAAATAAAATGAGAAAAGTTATTCAAGAATTATTAGACAGTTCTATTTCTACATCTGCGATTTCAAAAGGTGCTGGTGTTCCTTGGTCTACTATTTCGGATCTTAGAAAAGGAAAAACAAGCATGGACAAAATGGCGCTCCTAACCGCAGAAAAACTTTATGAATTTGCTACAAGTAAAAAACAGTGACTCTTGGTCACTGTTTTTGAATTAGAATCCATCTACGTTCGTATAAATCTTTTGGACATCTTCGTCGTCTTCAAGGACTCCATACAGTTTTTCAAATGTTGCAAGGTCATCACCTGACAACTCAACTTCTGATTGAGGAATCATTTCCAATTCAGTCACTTGGAATTCTTCAATACCAGATTCACGCAAAGCAACGATAGCCTTGTGAAGATCAGTTGGTGCAGTGTAGACAGTGATTGTTCCTTCTTCTGCTTCTACATCGTCTACATCAACATCTGCTTCAAGCAAGAGTTCAAAGATAGCATCAGCATCATCACCTGCAAAAACGATAACACCCTTGTTGTCAAAGAGGTAAGATACAGAACCTGAAGCTCCCATGTTTCCACCGTTTTTACCAAAAGCAGCACGGACATTGGCAGCTGTACGGTTCACGTTTGAAGTCAAAGTATCCACGATGAGCATTGAACCATTTGGTCCGAAACCTTCGTAACGACCTTCTGTAAAGGTTTCGTCTGTATTTCCTTTTGCTTTATCGATAGCCTTATCAATAACGTGCTTTGGCACTTGCGCTTGTTTGGCACGATCGATAACGAATTTCAAAGCAGTGTTTAGTTCTGGATCTGGCTCACCTTTTTTAGCTGCTACATAGATTTCTACACCAAATTTTGCATATACTTTAGAGTTAGCTCCATCTTTAGCCGTTTTCTTGGCTACGATATTGGCCCATTTACGTCCCATTAGGAATCTCCTTTTTTCACATTTTAATCTTTCTTATTATAACACAAGTCTATCCGATTTTCACTAGAGGAAACGGATTTTTCTTTTGTAAATTAAGCTATGATTTCCCGCCGACTGCCAAGATTTTCTTGCCCTCTTTTATCCAAGGGTGCTTGAAGAGCGAGAAGTAAAGTTGGATGGTCATGGCTAGCCAGATAAGGGGTTCGCAAAAAATAACACCTAAATAGCCAGACCAAGGAATAATCCAAGCAACAAAAGCAATCTTTCCTATAAGCTCAATAAAACTAGATACCAACGGAAGGAGTTTTTGACCTAAGCCTTGCAAGCAATTCCGATAAATCAACAAAAGACTTAAGATAGGATAAAAAGTAGAACTGATGCGCAGATACAAGGTGCCATTTTCTACCAAATAAGAGTCTGTAGAGCTTGCCAGGAAGGAGACCAAGGCAGGACTGGCAAAGAATAGGAAAATACAAACAAAGGCTGCCCAAGACATACTCAAACGACTAGAGATCCGAAGTCCTTGGACAATGCGGTCCGGCCGCTTGGCTCCATAGTTTTGAGAGGTGAAAGTCGTTATGGAGGCCGAAATAGAGGTCATCGGTAGTAAAGCAAAGGCCATAATACGCCTTGCCGCCGTTTGTGCACTGATAATGACTGCTCCAAAACTATTAACCGATGATTGTAAAATGACGCTACCAATAGAGACAATAGAACCCATCATCCCCATAGCTAAGCCTTGCTCCAAAAGATCTACATAGAGGGCCTTGTCCCACTTAAAATGCTTGAGACTAGGCAGCAACTCAGGCACACTCCTGCGGATATAGAAAAAGCAGAGAAGGGCTGATAAACCTTGCGATATGATTGTCGCAAGACCTGCAGACTGGACTCCCAATTGCAGTTGTGTGATAAAGTACAAGTCAAGGGCAACATTGACCAGAGCTGAAAAAACCAAAAAAACAAGTGCCGCAAGACTATCACCAACTGACCGCAATAATCCTGCAAAGAGATTGTAGGCAAAGCTGACGCCGACACAAGTAACAATCATAGAGATATAATCATAAGACTGGGGGAGAATTTCTGCAGGAGTTTCCAGATATTGGAGAAGTGGATAGAGGCCGACAAAGCCTATCGCCATAACAATCACACTTAAAAGGGCTCCTAAAATCCAAGTGGCTGCGACAGCTTCTTTAATCTTTGAAAAGTTACGAGCTCCATAATAGCGGGCAATCACTACTCCCATTCCATTGCCGACTCCGAGAGCAAAACCGATAATCAAATCAAAGATCGCCGTTGTTGCCCCAACAGCCGCCAAGGAGGATGGGCCTAGAAAACGTCCAACAATCAAAATATCAGCCGTATTGTAGAGTTGCTGAAAGATATTAGACAACAAGATTGGAAAGGCGAAGCTCAAAAGCGAGGGAAGGATGGGACCATGAATCAGGTCCACAGTTGATTTTTTATTCATAAGGCTATTATATCAGCTTTCTAGAAGAGGAACAAGGTCAGACTTAGCCTCTAACTCCCAAGAAAGCGGTTGCCTAGAAACTAACAATTTGATATAATCGTGACAGAAAAGGAGTTTATGCATGAGCTTAACCAGCCAATTAATTACAGATGTATTTCCAGACCTTGAGAAAGTTGAAAAGCTAAATATCGAAGCCTTTCCTGAAGAGGAACGTATTCCTCTGTCTGAATTTTTACGGTATCAGGATAGGGATGATGCCCACTTTTTCGCCTTTTACAACGAAGAGGAATTTGTTGGATTCGCCTTTGCCATTTCCAATCAAAAGGCTTTTTATATCAGCTTTTTTGCCATTATGCCCCATTTGCGTAGCCACGGCTATGGTAAAGAAATTATTGAAAAGCTGATTGATTTTTACCAGCGTACCATGATTCTTGAAGTTGAACGTTTGGATGAGGAATGCGATAACCTCGAACAGCGAAAAGCCCGCATGGAATTCTATAAACAAAATGGTTTCAAAACAGCCAATGCCTTTTTGGAGTACGAAGGTCTTAGTTTTGAGATTCTCTATCGTGGCGACCACTTTGATGAAGAAGCCTACCGTGATATCTTCCAAAAATTGCAAGAAGAAAATTATTTCGACTTCCACATAGAGTACCGTCGTTTCAGCGACCACTAACCTATACTGCAGTCTTGAACTTCCCAGTAAGAAACTACAAATTTCTCTACAATGAATACTCAATCACCTGTGCTACAGGTGATTTTTTGTGATTCCGAAATAAGATGAAAACTTGGAAAAAATTATCACCGCATATCACAAATAAGAGACTGGGACAAAAGTCCTAGCCTCTCAATTGTCTTTGAATTGTCGAGCAAGACGCAGTGGTTGAGTGGGCTCTACTACGCTGATTTCATCAGCTTTTACAGCCCTACTCAACTGTGCGGAGGTGGGACGACGAAATCGAATTCTAACGAATTACCGATTTCTGTCCCACTCTCTTATCATGATTTGTCTCATAAAAATGCACTAAGTTTACGCTTCTGTTCCAGCTTCTGGCATGATTAGCCAAAAAATGAGGTAAGCAAGAATTCCTGATCCACCTAGCAATGTGAAAAGAATCCAAAGTCCACGAACAAGTGTTGCATCAATATCTAAATAGTCAGCAAGACCTGCACAAACACCTGCAATTTTTTTATCTTGAACATTGCGAACTAAACGTTTTTCCATACCAACAGTCTCCTTAGCATTACTTTTATTCTCAATTTATTTTATCATCAAAGTAACCTTTTTGCAATAGTCTTCCTCATTTATATTGCGAAAACCTATCAATCCTGCCCTCATAACCTTGTTTCTTTATTCTCATATAACAGAAAAAGTGGGGATTCCTCCACCACTTTCACTTTTTAATCTTCAATTTCGATTTCAAGATCATCGCCAAGGTCAAGAGTCACTTCTTGATTAGCTACTTCTGATTCTACTGGTACAATTTTTTCATCGGCTACTGAATCATCTTCAATCAAGCCAAACTTGACACGAACTTGGTGGTCAATTTCATCAAAGATTTCTGGGTGATCCGCCAAGTATTTCTTAGCATTTTCAGAACCTTGTCCGATCTTTTCGTCTTTATAAGAATACCATGCTCCTGCTTTCTTGATGATGTCAAGATCACTTGCAATCTTCAAAAGCTCACCAGTTCTTGAAATTCCTTCTCCATACATGATTTCAACAAAGGCTTCTTTAAATGGTGGAGCCACCTTATTTTTAACAACCTTAATCTTGGTTTCCTTACCTACGCTCGTATCTTTTTGGTCACCAGTTCCCTTGATTTGTGTGCTTCCACGAACATCCAAACGGACAGAAGCGTAGAATTTAAGGGCACGTCCACCAGGAGTTGTTTCTGGATTACCAAACATAACCCCTACTTTTTCACGCAATTGGTTAATGAAGATAGCAATTGTCTTAGTCTTGTTAATAGAAGCCCCGAGTTTACGCATAGCCTGGCTCATCATACGAGCTTGAAGACCAACGTGGCTATCTCCGATATCCCCATCGATTTCTGCACGAGGTACAAGGGCAGCAACCGAGTCGATAACGACAAGGTCAACTGCACCTGAATCAATCAATTTCCCAGCAATTTCAAGACCTTGCTCCCCTGAGTCTGGTTGTGACAAGAGCAATTCATCAATGTTAACCCCAAGAGCTGCTGCATAGGCTGGGTCTAGTGCATGCTCGGCATCGATAAAGGCAGCAATTCCGCCTTCTTTTTGGGCTTGCGCTACCGCATGAAGGGCAACCGTTGTCTTACCAGATGATTCTGGACCGTAGATTTCGATGATACGTCCCTTTGGATAACCACCTGATCCGAGTGCGATATCAAGAGCCAAAGAACCTGAACTCATCACTTGGACCTTTTGCTCGGCACGCTCACCCAAGCGCATGATTGACCCTTTACCAAAGTCTTTTTCGATCAATTTAAGGGCATCGTTTAGGGCTTTTTCACGATCAGCACCAAATTTTTTGCCAATTTCGTCTAATTTTTTTGTTGGTTTTTTCGCCATTTTATTCTCCTGTATTCTAATAATCCTAAGACCTTCTTCTATTATAACAAATCTCCAGCACTTAATAAAGCTTTGCGAACTAGGTTAAAGGCATGTAAGACTGCAATTTCTCGAACATCTGAACGACTTCTACCTGCGATATTAGCCTGGATAACTTCTGTACCCGAAGCTTGCGCTAAAGCAATAAAGACTGTACCTGCTGGATGTCCTTCTAGACTATCTGGGCCAGCTACTCCCGTCAAACTAATTCCAAAATCTGACTGGGTCTTGATGCGCACCTGTTCAGCCATTTTTTCAGCAGTAAAGGCTGAGACAACTCCATGTTTTTCCAATTCAGCTTGTGGAATATCAAGCATCTTAGATTTTTCTTCAAGGCTATAGGTCACAAAGCCACCTTTAAAGATAGCAGACACACCTGAAAAATCTGCTAAGCTTGCTTGAAAGAGACCTGCTGTCAAACTTTCTGCTGCGGTAATGGTTTTCTTTTGTTTTTTCAACTCTTCTACTACTAGGCTAGCCAAGCTGGTTTCTTCCCCATAGCCATAGCAAATTTCTCGAAGTGAAACACCCTCAAAGGTTTCTCTTTCAAGGATTTTTTGTTCTAGAGCATCTAGAACACGATCCGCTTCTTCTTGACTCTTAGCCTTGGTAGACAAGCGAAGAGTCACCTCTCCAGTTTTAGCGTAAGGTGCTATGGTTGGATCCGTTTGCTGGTCAATCAGATCTGATAGAATGGTCACTAGCTGACTTTCACCAATGCCAAAGAAACGCATGACATGCGAATAAAGCTTAGAGCCTGTTGTCAATCTCGGAAGTAACTCATTTAAGACCATGGGTTTCAACTCACTTGGAGGTCCTGGTAGGACAACATAGGTGACACCCGCCGCCTCAATCATGTCACCGACTGCTAGACCCGTTTCGTTTGGTAATGGAGTTGAACCTTGAACAATCTGAGCTTGGCGCTCGTTGTTAGGAGTACGAGCATAGTCTGGTCTTTGAGCAAAAAAACGATCTAGTTTAGCCTGAGCTTGAGGATCAAAAACCAAATCTCGGCCCAAAAATTTGGCCACAGTTTGCTTGGTCAAGTCATCTTCCGTCGGACCCAAACCTCCCGTTAGAATGACCAGATTACTACGATTGCTAGCTAGCTCCAACAAGGATAAGAGCCGTCTTTCATTATCTCCCACAGCAGTCTGAAAATAGACGTCCACGCCAATTTCAGCCAACTTTTCAGACAAAAATTGAGCATTGGTATTGACAATCTGACCCGTTAAAATCTCTGTCCCGACAGCTATAATTTCTGCTTTCATTTTTTCCTCCTACTTACCTATTCGGATTTCTTTGAAAAAATCGCAGGAAAATTCCTACGATTTGATGGATAGTCTCTTGTTATTCTGACTCTTCAGAAGATGGTGGCAAGTGGCCAAAGAGATTCTCATACAAGACTATATTGGTTTCCAACTCAGTTAACTCAGGTTGATTTACTGAACGACGCAAGAGATTCTGCATCTCTAATATATGCTCAGCGGAAACGATCTGGTAAGAAATCCCGTCAATCATTTCACCTTCACCACGTAATTGCTGGGTTTCGATATTTTTAAACGCATCCTGATAACCCATCAACTGAGGAATGGTTGTTGTTGTAATCTCAATATTTGTCTGCATATTGTCACTAAGAGCCTTCAAAATATCTTGGTAGTGACTCACACTGTTCAAACTGAGAATTTTCTCCACAACCTTTTGAATCACTTCACGTTGGCGTTTTTGACGACCATAGTCCCCTTCAGGATCCTGATAGCGCATACGTGAATACACTAGCGCCTCGTCACCATTTAGGGTTTGTTCCCCAACACCGATAGAAATCGTATTAAATGGTTCCTGGTCTTGGATAGAGATTGGGAAACCTAGAGTGTTGTTTACTGTGATACCACCTACGGCATCAACCATTCTTTGAAGACCATGCATATTGACCATCACATAACGATCGATGTGGATATTCATCATTTTTTGAATAGTCGAAATAGCCAGCTCTGCGCCACCATCAGCATAGGCAGCATTGAGTTTAGCCTCTCTTACACTACCATCTGGCTGCTGGATTTGCGTCAAAATATCACGCTCCAAACTCATCATGATAGTTTTCTTGGTTTTAGGGTTTACTGTCACCAAGATCATCGAATCGCTGTTACCTGCCCATGGGTCTGTACGCTCAACATTCCCTGTATCCACGCCCATCAGTAAAATCGTCAGAGGTTCAGTCGCTTCAATTACCTTGGTTTCTTCCCCGATTTTTTTATAGGTTTTGGCTAGAGTCTGCGTACCTTGCTGATAAATTGTATAGGCATAAGCTCCTACACCTAGCACCGTCACAAGGACCAAACCCAAAAACATTCCAATTATTTTTTTTACCATACTCTTATTCGTCTATCAGTTGACCCATTAGGTAAACATCTAGAAACTCTCCTCCTTCTATACAAGCACCACGTTCCTGTAATCCTTCTATGATAAAGCCCATTTTTTCATACAAATGAACGGCAGCTATATTACGTTTTTGTACTGTCAATTGTAAACGGCGAATACTACCGCTAGATTTAGCCCATTCAATCGCTTCTTCAATCAAGATACTACCAAGGCCACAGCCCCAAAAAACTTTCTTGATTCCCAAGAAAACATCTCCGATATGACGGACCCGCGGTCGTTGGTCAGCTGTAATATTGATTATGCCTGCAAGATCATCGTTCAAAAAAGCTAGTAGGGTGATTTGATTATCCGACTGGGCTTGTTGGTCAATGAACAACTCCATCTCAGACTCACTCATTGAGATTCCATTTTCATCCAAACTAGTAAAAGTCGACTCTTGTCCTATCTGATCCAGAAGGGCAATGACGGCTAAGGTATCATGGATTTCTGCCTCACGAATTAAAAGATCATACTCCATCCGTCAACCTCTTTACTAAGTCTGTAGCCCTACTACCATAAGGGTGAAAGTTAATTTCTCGTCCCTCATCTTTTTTCAGGATTTCTAACTCTAGATAGTCTTTAGGCAGGTCTTCTCCTAGCAGATGCCCCCACTCAATAACTGTTACACCGTCTCCAAAAAGGAACTCATCTAGGTCAATCGAGTCGGCATCTCCCTCGATGCGGTAAACATCCAAATGATACAAGGGTAGACGACCTTCATACTCTCTAACAATGGTATAAGTAGGACTTTTGATCATTTGATGAATCTCTAGTCCTTTAGCTAGACCTTTTGTTAATGTGGTTTTCCCAGCACCTAATTCACCAGTTAAAATCAAAACATCATTTTTTTCTAGCAGAGAACCCAGCTCTTCTCCAAGCGCTATAAGCTCATCTTCATTTTTTGTGTACATGTTACTATTATACCAAAAAGTTTTCTTTTGTGACATTTCTATCAACAAAAAACGAAGCTGTGGGACAGAAATCGATAGTCCAAATTTCCTTTTCCTAATCCCAGACCAGCAGGGCATCAGAAATAGACTGAATTGTTAAAGTTTATGAATCTAAAAAATGAAACTTTGGTTAAGGAAGGTTTGGATAATCTAAAAGACGAGCAAAAAATCCAATCATCAGACATCTTATACTCAATGAAAATCAAAGAGCAAACTAGGAAGCGAGCCGCAGGTTGCTCAAAACAGCGTTTTAAGGTTGTGGATAGAACTGACGAAGTCAGCTCAAAATACTGTTTTGAGGTTGCAGATGGAAGCTGACCTGGTTTGAAGAGATTTTCGAAGAGTATTAAAAGTTCTCTGCTCACAAAAAGGAGGCCAAGAAAAATCCCGCCTCCCTCATTTTTAAGTTTTTGTCCTTAGTTTAGAGCCATGCTGATGTAGTTCAAGATGAACAAAGCATCCAAAATCCAGATCATGACATGTACTTCTTTGATCTGACCTTTAACAATCTTCGTCAAAGTATAAGTCAAGAAACCAACGGCAATCCCTTGTGTAATTGAGTAACTGAATCCCATAAAGATAGACGTGAAGAAGGCTGGAACAGCTTCTGACATATCATCCCAAGGAATATTTTTCAAGTTAGAGAGCATCATGATTCCGACAATAATCAAAATTGGTGCTGTCGCTGCGGAAGGTACAATAGCAAGAAGTGGGCTAAAGAAGCTAGATAGGGCGAAACAGATAGCAACTACTAATGCTGTCAAACCAGTACGTCCACCAGCACCGATACCTGCTGCAGACTCAATATAAGTCGTAACGTTTGATGTACCAGCAATAGCACCAACAGAAGTCGCCACCAAATCAGAGTAAAGAGCCTTATCCAATTTGTCTGACTCATGGTTTTCACCACTTGTTGCAACGATACCAACTTTTTCACCTGTACCAATAAGAGTACCGATTGTGTCAAAAATGTCTGTCAACGAGAAGGCAAGAATAGCCATCAAGGTTTCTGGCAAACGAGAAGTATTTGATATCAAGGATCCTAATCCTTCTGAGCCAAGAGCAGCACCAAACAAAGTTCCTAAATCATTAATCGCTGATGAAAGATTGTTGCTAGCAAAGTCAATGCTAGACAAATCAACAACACCAACTGCAATGGCAAGAACTGTAGTTGTTAAGATTGAAAGGATAATCCCACCTTTAATACCTTTGACAACAAAGAAAATTGTAATTGCAAGACCTGCAAGAGCAACTAGAACAGCAGGACTGTTAAAATCAACCAAGCCAGGAACAGCTCCTGAATTTGCTGTGATTGCTGCTTGAGCCTTATCTGCACCTTCGCCTGCTACTGTATAACTACCTGGATCAATAGAAAATTTCAAGAGGCCAGCATTCTTAATACCAACGTAAGCAAGGAATACCCCAATACCAGCAGAAATTGCTGAACGAAGTGTCGTAGGAATAGATTCGATAATCATTTTACGAACATTGGTTAATGTGATAATCAACGAAATAATCCCACAGATAAAGACCATCCCAAGAGCTTCTTTCCAAGTATAGCCCATCCCAAATACAACTGTAAATGTAAAAAAGGCATTTAGTCCCATACCTGGGGCTTGGGCATATGGCAAGTTAGCATAGAAAGCCATCATTAAAGTTCCCACAACAGAACCAATGATTGTCGCCAAAAACACACCTTGAACAGGCATTCCTGTTTGTGAAAGCATTTGAGGGTTTACAAAGAGAATATAACTCATTGCAAAGAAAGTTGTTAAACCAGCAAGAACCTCTGTACGGACATCTGTCCCGTGCTCTTTTAGTTTAAATAGTTTGTCCATTTTTAATCTCCTTTGTCATTTTACGAACAATAGAACTATTATATCATCAATCATTCACCTTTTCAAGGTGTTTTTTAAAAAAATAAAAAATGCTAGTGGATATTGTTCTCCCTCATTTCGCTTAGAGTCAGCTTTTCTCTCCGCTTTTTGATATAATAGAAAACATCTTATCTGAAACTGGATTCGGGAGGATCTTATGACTAAAAAAATGATTGCCGTCGACTTGGACGGAACCTTACTTAATGGCGAAAGCAAACTATCAGATTTTACCAAGTATACTATCAAACAAATATCTAAAAAAGGCCACCATGTCGTGATTGCAACAGGTCGCCCTTATCGTATGGCTAAAGATTTTTATGATCAGCTTGAACTTGAAACGCCTATGATCAATTTCAATGGTTCACTCACTCACCTGCCTGGTAAGGTTTGGGACCATGAAAAATGCCTGACTGTTGATAAAAAGTATCTCTTAGATATGGTTCAACGAAAAGAGGAGATCGAGGCAGACTTTATCGCAGGTGAATACCGTAAAAAGTTTTACATTACGACTCCAGACAAGGAGATTGCCGACCCTAGGTTATTTGGTGTTGAAAACTTCAGACCTGAAAATCAGTTTAATTCTGAGCTTGTCACCAAGGACCCTAACTGTATTTTATTGCAGACTCGCGCAAGTGACAAATATGCTCTCGCAGAAGAAATGAACAGTTTTTACAAGCATCAACTCAACATTAATACTTGGGGTGGTCCTTTAAATATCCTCGAATGTACACCTAAAGGTGTTCACAAAGCCTTTGCTCTTGAATACCTCCTCAATGTCATGAATGTGGATAGAAAAAACTTGATTGCCTTTGGCGACGAACACAATGACCAAGAAATGTTATCCTTTGCAGGCACAGGATATGCCATGAAGAATGCTAATCCCGCTCTTCTTTCTTTCGCTGATGAACAGTTACCACTAACCAACGAAGAAGATGGAGTTGCTCACTTTTTACAAGAAAGATTCCTTTAATTTCACTCATTCTATACTTTTTGGTAGAAAACAACTACCTTAAAAGTATGGAATTTTTTTATCATCAGAAATTGATGGAAGAAAAAGGACTTGAATCTGGTTTGTTAAGATTCAAATCCCTACAAATAATGTTTATTTCTTTAACACGATACGGTCTGAAATCTCACGATCCATATCATCAATGATAATCTGGTTTTCTTCTGCTACATAAACCTTGATATCGTCTCCAACAAAGACTCTCTGGTTTTCTGGTTCGAAGGTTACTTTTTTAATTTCCTGATCACCATCAGGCTCTACTTCCGTCCATGTTCCAGTATTTCCAGTAACAACCAAGGTAATAGTGTCGCCATCATCTTGTCCCGTATAGGTTCCATCAATATTCGTTACTGAACTAGAAGTTGAACTAGAAGCTGACGTTTCCGATTTCTGACTAGTGCTCGCTTCTGCACTAGTACTTGCTTGAGAGGAAGGAGTTGACTGCGCTTTTGGGGAGCAAGCAACTAAGAGACTAAGACTTGCCAAAGCAGCAAGAGAAAGTGTGAATTTTTTTAGTGACATAAGGTCTCCTTTCTTTTAACAACTATGAAGCAGCATAATACTACTGAGCCATTTCACCTCTACTATATCAAATAAAGAGAGCGGGGTCAAACATTCACAAGATAGGCACGAACCTCAGATATAAAATAGAGGGAACCTGTCACAAAAAGCAAGTCCTTCTCCCCTGCAGAAGCTTCAAAGCCATCTATAAAATCTCGATATGAGGAAACTCTATGATAGTCACTCAAGTCTTGGTCGTCCAAGGAACCCTGATAGTCGAAGCTCGTCACATAAAGAGCTGTGTCAGGTAAATGTTCTGTCAAATAAGTAAGCATTCCACTATAATCTTTTCTCTTCAGAGCACCAAAAAGGATTTGTGGACGATAACCTTGCTGATTTTTCCCCTGAATGAATTCGACCAAGCGCTCTAGAGCGGGTAAATTGTGGGCCCCGTCCAAATAAATGTGTTCAGTGATAGTTTCAAGACGTCCAGCCCATCTGGTAGTTTTCAAAGCAAGTCGGATGACCTCTTCATTGACCTTTTCACTTCTTTGTGTCATAAACAATAGAAAAGTTTGCAAGGCCAGAGCTGCATTTTCCTCTTGATAGACTCCTTCCAAACCTAGTTTTAATTGGCTCAGTTCCGCAAGAGATGAAGAAAACCGTCCTTCTTTGAAAGAAAAATCTTTGTCAGCTTGATAGAGAGTCACACCCAAATCTTCTGCAACCTTTTGACAAACAATCTGTGCTTCCGGTGCTAGGTTGGCAATAACGGCTGACTTGCCTGACTTAAAAATCCCTGCCTTCTGTTCAGCAATTGCTTCCAGACTATCCCCCAAGGTCTCTTGGTGATCGAGACCGATCGATGTAATAACTGAGATTTCTCCAGTTACTACATTAGTCGTGTCCAGTAAACCGCCAATACCAACTTCCAACAAGACCAGATCCACTTTTTGTTCTTTAAAATAAAGCAAAGCAATCAAGGTCAGCAACTCAAAAAAAGATAGCTGATCGCGAGTTTCTAGAAGTCTTTGCTCCATTGCTTTGACTTGATCTGCTAAACGTATAAAGTCTGCGTCCGATATAGGCTCACCATTAATGCAGATGCGGTCATGGATGCTGACAATGTGGGGCGAAGTAAAGGTCCCCACATTCTTACCATGAGAAATAAAGAGCTCTCTCATAAAGGCGATGGTTGAACCCTTTCCATTTGTCCCTGTCACATGGATAATAGGATAGGCTTGCTCAGGATTTCCCAGCAAGTTTACCGCACTCTGCATCCTCCCTAAACCTGATCTAAAATTCAAACCGATTCGACTATGAAGCCATTTTTCTACTTCAAACACGCTTAATCTCCTTAATCCTTAACAAAAAAGCGAAGATTCTCTTCGCTTTTTACTGAATTAGCTAGTACTTAGCTATATTTTATTTCAATATGGGCTAAAAACATCCACTGGATGTTCCTGCTTTTTCTTCTTTCTAGAAGCAGGGCTGATACAGTCTCCCAGACTTACTTACGGTCTTTATTTTTAGCGTAAGGGTAAAAATGTTCACTGGACTTACCAGTTCTTTCTTATTTCAAGGAACTGGGCTAAAAACATCCACTGGACCGACTTGCGATCTTCATTTCTATCGCAAGGCTAAAAACGTTCCCCGAACTTACTGACGGTTTTTATTTTTAGCGTCAGGCTAAAAACGTCCACTGGACGTTCCAACTCTCTCCAGTTTCTGGGAGTTGGGCTAAAAACGTCCCCCGGACGTTCCTGCTTTTTCTTATTTCTAGAAGCAGGGCTAAAAACATCCCCCGGATATTCCAACTCTTTCTAGTTTCTAGGAGTTGGGCTAAAAACGTTCCCCGAACGTTTTTACTCCTCCATAAAGCTGTTGAAGACTTCTTCAATCATGTTCCATTCATCTTCTGAATCTTCAGGGATTGGTTGCAATTCGCCTTCTGTTCCATCTTCGTTTTCGATGAATGAGTAAGCTTGGATTTCAACTTCACCGTTTTCATCTTCTTCTGCATTAACTGGTACAAGAAGGACATAGTTTTTACCAAATTCTTCTTTTCCATCAATAGTCAAAAGGATTTCAAACAAAGTTTCGTTTCCTTGCTCATCTACAAGTGTAATAAGTTCACGTTCTTCGTGATCGTGGTTGTGATCGTGTGACATAGTTTCTCCTCTGTCTTAAAATTTTCTATCTAAATAATTTTGCAAAATCAATTGAGCCGCTAATTTATCAATAACTTTTTTACGCTTATTGCGACTAATGTCTGCTTGCTCAATCAACATGCGCTCAGCAGCAACCGTAGTCAAGCGTTCATCTTGATAATCTACCGGTAAGCCAAAGAGCTCTACCAACTTCTCGCCATATGCCTGGCTAGCTTCCACCCGCGGTCCACTGGTATTGTTCATATTTTTAGGTAAACCAACAACAAAGCGCTCCACCTTATAGGTATCAACCAATTCTTTGAGTCGTTCAAAACCGAACTCCCCTTGTTCTTCATTGATTTGGATGATTTCGAGTCCTTGCGCTGTAAAACCTAACGGATCGCTAATCGCTACTCCTACTGTTTTGGAACCAACGTCCAACCCCATAATTCTCATTGGTTATAGATCGACTCCTTGTCCCTTAAGGTAGTAGCGGACCAATTCTTCAACGATTTCATCTCGCTCATACTTACGGATTTGATTTCGTGCATTGTTATAACGAGGAACGTAAGCTGGGTCTCCACTGAGAACATAGCCCACGATCTGGTTAATAGGGTTATAGCCCTTTTCATTCAAAGAAGCATAGACATCTGTCAATGTTTCGCTGATTTCTTTTTTATTGGAATCGTCCAATTTAAAACGTACGGTTTCTTCAGTAAATCCCATTCTAACACCCTCTTTCCTTAGAATAGTACTATTATAGCACATTCGCGGTCGTTCTACAAATCACACAGTCTGATTCTGCTGATTTTCTCTGACTTTTTACTGGACTGTTGCCCCATTTGCAACACGATTAGCAATATAGTCCTCTGGTTCGTTTTTCAATAGATTTTCCAGTCCAACATTCTTCAAGTATTCGTTTTCACTTGCTTTTTTGAGATCTAGTGTTTGGAAATCATAGCTAGTCTTGGTTTCCATTTCTTTCTCATTTAAAAGAGTCGTTTCGATGGTAAATCCTGAAATTTTTCGAGCCGCTTGAACAGACTCATCCTTGTCCTCAGCTTCTTTTAGAGCTTTTTTAGCTTCATCTAATCCTCGCTCAGAAATATAATTTTTTAAATCTTCTGATACAGGACGTTTTTGCTGAATAGTCAAACTCAAGAATTGACTGCCTTTATAGGTAATGATTTGAGTTTGCTGAGCACCACTCTCATCAGTTGGTAACACCAAGGTCTTGGTCACAACCGTATTCTTGGTTGCATTTTCTAATACGGGCAAGGTTGACTGCAGGGCTTCTTGAGAACTCTCAGTAGTTGAAGAGGCCGTATCTTTTTTCTGACCACAGCCAACAAGTAAAAATAGCGCTGCGAATGTTCCGATGACTAACTTTTTCATAAATCCTCACATGTTATCAAATTTAAATATTAGAGAAGGCTAGGAGTCACTCCCAGCCTTGATGTTTTATAGAGCCGCACGTAAACGCGCTTCTGCATTTTCCACATTACGGACAGAGCGTGGCAAGAAGGCACGGATATCGTCTTCTTTATAACCGACTTGCAGACGTTTTTCATCTACAAGAATCGGACTTTTCAAGATGCGAGGTGTTTCCATAATCAGGTTGAGCACTTCATTGACACTCAAATCTTCGATATCAACACCAAGGGCCTTTGCATAACGATTCTTCGATGATACGATACTTGCAATTCCATTGTCTGTTTTTGTCAAAATATCAAGTAATTCTTCTCTCGTGATTCCTTCCTTACCGAGGTTTTGTTCTTTATAACTTAACTGGTGGGCATTGAGCCAGGTCTTCGCTTTTTTACAGCTAGTACAACTTGAGACTGTATAAATTTTGATCATGTACCTACCCCTTTCGCTACATGTTACTATCAGTTTAGACTATTATACCATAAAAAACATCGGACTTGCGACCTATTTTTAAAAAATTTTAACTTTTTTGGCAATTTTTAAACTTTTTTCTTGACAAAACACGAACTATAACCATTCTTTATACTTCTTAATGTAAAATTTCTTAATAACTGTGACGCTAAACATATACAAGAAAATAATACAGATTAAGAACAAGAAGTAAGGAAGTCCTAACGGTGCTAGACGAAGTATATTTACTAGCGGTCCATAAGGTAGACTGGTTACGAAAAAGGCTGCAATCAGAGTCATAAAAATCACAAGCCAAGCTGGTCTGCTTTGTACAAAAGGAACTTTTGCTGTACGAAGCATATGGATAACCATGGTTTGAGACCACATAGATTCGATGAACCATCCTGTCTGGAACAAGATAATAAACTGAAGGGCAGATTCAGACCCGTGAACATAATGATGGCCTGTTATCATTGGAACAATGATAAAGTAGAGGAAGATAAAGGTCAAAATATCAAAGACAGATGAGATTGGGCCCATCCAAACCATAAATCGAGTAATGGTTTTTGCTTCCCATGTATGGGGTTGTTTGAGGAAGTCTTGATCCACATTATCAAACGGCAATGCTACACAGGACAAATCATAAACTAGATTTAGGACGATTAGATGTACAGGAGCCATTGGTAAAAATGGCAAGAAAATACTCGCAACAAGAAGGGAGAAGATATTCCCAAAGTTTGAACTGACGGTCATCTTAATGTACTTGGTCATGTTGGCGTAGACCTTACGACCTTCAACGATACCAGTTTCAAGAACCATGAGATCCTTGTCTAGCAAAATAACATCTGCCGTTTCCTTAGCGATATCGACTGCTGTATCTACAGAAATACCCACATCTGCCACCTTCATAGATGGAGCATCGTTAATACCGTCACCCATATAACCAACACCGTGACCATTTCTCTTTAACTGTAGAATGATACGAGCTTTTTGGTCAGGAGATAATTTAGCAAATACTGTCACTCTTTCAACCGCTCCTGCCAATTCTTGATCTGTCATTTTGTCGATATCAGAGCCCAAAAGCATATGCTCAACGTCCAAACCAACCTTTTCACAGATGGCTTGGGTTACTTTTTCATTATCGCCAGTTAAAATTTTTGTTCTGACACCATGTTCAAGCAAAGCTTGGATAGCGGGTGATGCAGATGGTTTTGGTGGATCCAAGAAGGCAAGGTAACCCGTAAGGATCATATCACTTTCATCATCCACAGCATAGGCATAGTCTTCACGTAAACCTGATTTGTAGCCAACACCTAAGACTCGCAAACCTTGACGGTTTAATTGACCAACTTCTGCCAGTACTTCTTGGCGAATACCTTCCGTAATAGGGATTATTTCTCCACGATATTCCACATGTGTCGAAATGGTCAACATTTCTTCCAAGGCGCCTTTGGTCACCATACTAACAACATTGCTATCATCTTTGACGATAACACTCATGCGTCTACGTTCAAAATCAAATGGTAGTTCGTCGATTTTTTGGAAGCTGGTGTCTAGATTTTGTAGGATAACATGTTCCTTGGCTTCTTTTTCAGTTCTACTGATGATGGCACGGTCCATCAAGTTTTTCAAACCTGTTTGAAAATGTGAATTTAGATAAGCCCTTCTTAAGACCGCCATATCCAAATCACCATGGATATCCAAAGGATACTCTAAAACAATCTCATCTTGCGTAAGAGTTCCAGTTTTATCCGTACATAGGATATCGATTGCTCCTAAGTCCTGGATAGCATTGAGTTTTTTGATGACTACCTTTTCCTTGGCCATGATAATGGAACCTTTTGCTAAGCTGGCTGTAATAATCATTGGCAGCATTTCTGGTGTCAGTCCGACACCCACGCTCAAGGCAAACACTCCAGCCTCTAGCCAGTCTCCATCGGTCAATCCATTTGCGAAAAAAACGATTGGAACCATGACAAGCATCAAGCGGATCAAGAGCCAGGAAACGCTGTTCATTTCACGTTCAAAAGAAGTTGGCTCATCGTAAGTATTAAGAGTTTGCTCAATAGCTCCCATCATGGTGTCATCACCAACCGCTAGAACCATAGCCGTAGCACTTCCTGAGATAACGTTTGTCCCCATAAAGGCCAAAGATTCTGCTTCTAAGAGGCTATCTACATTTTGACCAGTGGCTTTATTTAAAGCTAGCTTTTCAACTGCATCACTTTCTCCAGTCAAACCTGACTGTTGAACGAAAAAATCGCGCGATTCAAATAAGATAACATCTGCTGGAATCATGTCTCCCGCACTCAATTTCACGAGATCTCCCACAACCAACTCATCGATTGGCAACTCTTGTTCAAGACCATCACGAATAACAGTTGCAGTGTTGACAATCATTTTTGAAAGGTTGGTTGTTGCCTTATCGCTCCGCAACTCTTGGACAAAACGGATGCCTCCTGAAATCAAAACCAAGACAACGATAATAATAGAGGTCGTAGGGTCCTCTTGGCCAGGTTTGGCAAGCCAAACGTTTGTAACGAGGGAAATAAAGGCAATTACAAGCAAAATGATTGTGAAAGGATTGATAATGGACTCATAAATCTTTTTAAAGATGGAATCCTCTTGACCCTTGGTAATGGTGTTTTCACCATATAGGTCACGGTTTTCTTCGACCTGTTCTTGGTCTAAGCCTTTTAGACTTGTATGGTAAAAAGCTAGACTATCTTTTAATGGAGTTTGAATAGCTACTGCTAGTCTTTCTTTTGTAGTTTTCATTGGTTTCTCCTATCTGTATGAATGGTGATTTCATACTCAATGAAAATCAAAGAGCAAACTAGGAAACTAGCCACAGGCTGTACTTGAGTACGGCAAGGCGACGTTGACGTGGTTTGAATTTGATTTTCGAAGAGTATCATACACAGAGACCAATCACTTTATAGGGACAGAACGACACAAATCAGCGATTGGCTGTGTATGTGCGGTTCTGGATGATCGTCAATTTGCATCGTTTATCTCCTTTCTTTGTTTTAAAAACAGCAGAAAATCCTGCCATAAAATGGCAGGACTAAAAAACTTATGATCTGTTTTCGTTCAAGCTTTAACTCCATAGGGCGATGTAATGAGCTTAGTCTTGACCTTCGCGACCAGGACTGTTGACCAACGAGTAGTGTCTCCACTGCTTTGCGGTAGTCATCCGTATCCCTATGGTAGCCTCACCTACCGTTTTCGCCTTTCAGTATAAACCATTAACTAGTAAAAGTCAACGATTTATCTCATTTTTCTTAGATTACGATTAATTCTTTTGGAGCAAGGGTTAATAACTCACAACCGGTATCTGTAATCAAGATATCATCTTCAATACGAACTCCGTATTTACCTTCAATATAAATACCAGGCTCATCAGTCAAGACCATACCCGATTTAATAACTTCTGTAGAAGTTTGGCTAAAGTATGGCTCTTCGTGGATATCAAGTCCGATACCGTGTCCGATACCGTGTGTAAAGTATTGTCCATAGCCTGCTTCCACAATGATATCACGAGGGATTTTGTCAAAGTCACGGAAACCTAAGCCAGCCTTAGCTTGGTCAATTAGAGCCTGGTTAGCTTTCAAAACAGTGTTGTAGATTTCTGCTTGTTCATCACTGACATGACCTAGATAGATAGTACGTGTCATATCACTGACATAGTGTTCATAAAGGCACCCAAAATCCATAGTGATTGCTTCACCTAGTTCTACTGGCTTGTGCATTGGGTGGGCATGGGGTTTAGAAGAGTTGATTCCACTCGCTAGAATCGTATCAAAAGACAAACCAGCAGCGCCTAATTCACGCATACGGAAGTCCAGGAAGTTGGCAATTTCAATTTCTGTCTTACCTGGCTTGATAAAGTCAAGGGCATCGTGGAAAGCTTGGTCAGAAATGGAACAAGCCTTACGAATAGTCGCAATCTCTGTTTCATCCTTAATCATGCGAAGCGCTTCAACAAACTGTGTCTGAGGAATTAATTCCAAACCTTCAAAAGCGGCTTGCATGCGGTGGTAATAAGAAACCGAGATTTCATCTTCAAACCCGATACGAGAAAGACCCGTATCTTTTGTAATTTTTGCAATAGTAGCCAACTCGTCACGTTCTGCAAAAATCTCAAAACCAGTTACTTCTTGCTTAGCAGCGATAATATAGCGGGCATCTGTCACCAAGACCTGACGGTCACGACTGATAAAGACCGTACCATTTGAACCCCAAAATCCTGTCAAATAGTAGACATTTTTAAGGTTATTGATAATGATTCCATCTAGTTCTTTTTCTTGCATTTTATCGAGAAATGCTTGCACACGTTTATTCATGATGTAACTTTCCTTTCAAATACTGTCCTGTATAGCTAGCTTCATTAGCAGCTACTTCTTCTGGAGTTCCTGTTGCAATGATGGTACCACCACCGACACCACCTTCTGGCCCTAAGTCGATAATATGGTCTGCTGTTTTGATGACATCTAGATTGTGCTCAATCACGAGAACTGTATTACCATCATCTACAAAGCGAGACAAGACCTTCAGTAGACGCGCGATATCCTCGGTATGAAGACCAGTTGTCGGTTCATCTAGAATGTAGAAGGATTTACCTGTCGAGCGCTTGTGGAGCTCGCTAGCCAACTTCATACGTTGAGCTTCTCCACCAGAAAGTGTCGTAGCTGGTTGTCCCAAGGTCACATAACCTAGACCTACATCCTTGATCGTTTGGAGTTTGCGTTGAATTTTCGGAATATGTTTGAAGAATTCTACCGCATCGTTGACGGTCATATCTAAAACTTGCGAGATATTCTTTTCCTTATAATGAACTTCTAGGGTTTCACTGTTGTAGCGGGTTCCGTGGCAGACTTCACAAGCCACGTAAACATCCGGCAAGAAGTGCATCTCAATCTTGATAATCCCGTCACCTGAGCAGGCCTCACAGCGACCACCCTTAACATTGAAACTGAAACGACCCTTCTTATAACCACGAATCTTGGCTTCATTTGTCTGAGCGAAGAGGTCACGAATATCGTCAAATACACCTGTATAGGTAGCAGGGTTAGACCTCGGTGTTCGTCCAATTGGACTCTGGTCAATGTCTATCAGACGATCGATATGCTCAATCCCTGAGATAGTCTTAAACTTTCCAGGTTTATCTGAATTGCGATTAAGCTTTTGAGCAATGGCTTTTTTGAGGATGCTGTTAATCAAGGTTGATTTCCCAGAACCTGACACACCCGTCACTGCGATAAATTTCCCTAATGGGAAACGAGCAGTGATATTTTGTAGGTTGTTTTCACGCGCTCCAGTCACCTCAATGAAGCGACCGTTTCCAACGCGGCGTTCTGACGGCACTGGAATCGCACGTTTCCCTGATAAGTACTGACCTGTGATAGACTTGCTGTTACGAGCCACCTGTTTGGGTGTTCCTGCAGCGACAATCTCACCACCAAAGACCCCTGCACCAGGACCGACGTCGATCAGATAATCAGCCTCTCGCATGGTATCTTCATCGTGCTCCACTACAATCAAGGTATTCCCCAAATCGCGCATTTTTTTCAGACTGGCGATCAGGCGATCATTGTCCCTCTGGTGAAGACCAATTGACGGCTCATCTAAGATATAGAGGACTCCTGAGAGATTGGAACCAATCTGGGTTGCCAAGCGAATACGTTGGCTCTCCCCACCTGATAATGTTCCTGCAGAACGGGATAACGTTAAATAGTTAAGACCGACATTATTGAGGAAGGTCAAGCGATCCTTGATTTCCTTAAGAATAGGACGAGCAATGATAGCTTCATTTTCAGATAGACTTAAGCCACCGATCAACCCCAAATGGTCCGCGATAGAGAGGTCTGAAATTTCTCCGATATGAGGTCCTTTCTCTCCTCCTACACGAACAGATAAGGCCTGGTCATTAAGACGATAACCGTGACAAGTACCACAAGTTAGCTCATTCATATAAAGACGCATCTGTGTGCGGGTGTAGTCGCTATTGGTTTCATGATAGCGACGCTTGATATTCCCTATAACACCTTCAAAAGGAATGTCGATGTCGCGAACTCCGCCGAATTCATTTTCATAGTGGAAATGGAACTCTTTACCATCTGAACCATAGAAAATGAGATTCTTATCCTCCTCTGACAAAGCTTCAAAAGGAGTATCCATGTCCACTCCGAAGGCTGTCATAGCTTGTTCTAGCATATTTGGATAATAGTTAGAAGAGATAGGGTTCCAAGGTGCTAATGCTCCCTCACGAAGGGTCTTGCTAGCATCTGGTACGACTAAGTCCATATCAACCTCTAGCTTGATCCCCAAACCATCACACTCACTACAAGAACCAAACGGAGCATTGAAGGAGAAGAGACGAGGTTCTAGTTCCGGAACTGTAAAGCCGCAAACTGGACAAGCATAGTGTTCTGAAAAGAGTAACTCCGAATCATCCATAGTATCGATAACCACATAACCTTCTGCGATACGAAGGGCTGCTTCGATGGAATCAAAGAGACGACTACGGATACCTTCCTTGATGATAATACGGTCTACCACCACATCGATGTTGTGTTGTTTATTCTTTTCAAGTTCAGGAACTTCGGTCACATCGTATACAACCCCATCGACACGGACACGGACATAACCATCCTTTTGAATCTTTTCAATCAGCGTCTTATGTTGCCCTTTTTTCTTACGAATAACAGGAGCCAAAATCTGCAGACGCTGGCGCTCTGGTAATTCCAAAACCTTGTCGACAATCTGCTCTACAGACGAAGCCTTAATAGCCCCATGTCCATTGATACAGTAGGGTGTTCCTACACGAGCATAGAGGAGACGTAGGTAGTCGTTGATTTCCGTCGTAGTTCCAACCGTTGAGCGAGGGTTTTTACTAGTCGTTTTCTGGTCAATAGAAATGGCAGGGCTGAGACCATCGATAGAGTCCACATCTGGTTTTTCCATATTGCCCAAAAACTGACGAGCGTAGGCTGATAGACTCTCTACATAGCGGCGTTGCCCTTCTGCATACAGGGTATCAAAGGCAAGACTCGACTTGCCCGAACCCGACAGCCCTGTCACCACAACTAGCTTGTCACGTGGAATTTCCACGTCGATATTTTTTAAATTATGGGCGCGTGCCCCATGGATGACAATCTTATCTTGCATGTTACTTCTTTCTAGTCCATTGTTGCTTTCCATTATACCAAAAAAAGTGAAATTCTATTACCAAAAAAGCCGAATTTGTAGTATAATAGTACGGTGCTAAAAATCACTTAAACACAGAATAGATTAGGAAAGGATAGGGGATATGAAACAAGTCTTTCTCTCAACAACAACAGAATTTAAAGAGATCGATACGCTCCAGCCGGGCACTTGGATCAATCTCGTCAATCCTACACAAAGCGAATCGATGGAAATCGCTTCTGCCTTTGATATTGATATCGCTGACCTCCGTGCACCACTCGATGCGGAAGAAATGTCTCGTATTACCATTGAAGATGAATACACTCTGATTATCGTAGACGTTCCCATTACCGAGGAGAGAAATAACCGTATCTACTATGTAACTATCCCCTTGGGGATTATCATCACAGAGGAGGCTATCATTACCACTTGTTTGGAGCCTCTCCCACTTCTAGATGTCTTTATCAATCGGAGACTTCGGAATTTCTATACCTTTATGCGTTCGCGCTTTATCTTTCAAATCCTCTACCGCAACGCTGAAATTTATCTGACAGCCCTTCGTTCAATTGAACGTAAGAGTGAGCAAATCGAAACCCAACTTCACAAATCTACTCGAAATGAAGAATTGATTGAACTCATGGAGTTGGAAAAGACCATCGTCTACTTCAAGGCCTCTCTCAAGACAAATGAGCGCGTGATTAAAAAATTGACAAGCGCAACTAGCAATATTAAGAAATACCTTGAAGACGAAGACTTACTTGAAGATACCTTGATTGAAACGCAACAGGCCATCGAGATGGCGGATATCTATGGAAACGTCCTTCACTCTATGACAGAGACCTTTGCCTCTATCATTTCAAACAACCAGAACAATATCATGAAAACCTTGGCCCTCGTGACCATCGTTATGTCTATCCCGACTATGATTTTCTCAGCTTACGGAATGAACTTTAAGGACAATGAAATCCCTTTAAACGGAGAACCGCATGCTTTCTGGCTCATCGTCTTTATCGCCTTTGCTATGAGTGTTTCTCTCACTCTTTACCTCATCCATAAAAAATGGTTCTAAACAGGAGTTATTATGTCACAGATTGATTTAAAAGAATTAACAAAGAAAAACCAGGAATTTATCCATATTGCAACCCAGCAATTTCTCAAGGACGGGAAAACCGATGCCGAAATCAAGGCTATCCTTGAAGAAGTCATTCCTCATATCCTTGAGGAGCAACCAAAAGGAGTGACAGCTCGTTCTATCTACGGAGCACCAACTCACTGGGCTCATAGTTTCAGCGAAAAAGAGCAATACGAAAAAGAACATCCAAAAGAAAACGACGATCCAAAATTGATGATGTTGGATTCAGCCCTTTTCATCACAGGATTATTTGCAGTAGTTAGCGCCTTGATGAGCTTCTTCTCAAACCAACCTGTGGCCTACGGATTGGTAACACTTATCAGTGTAGGAGCCTTTGGTGGAGTTGCCTTCTATCTTCTCTACCACTTCATTTACCGCTACTACGGACCAGATACTGACCGTAGCCAACGCCCTCCATTCTGGAAATCACTTTTAGTTATGTTGGCAACCATGTTTGCCTGGGTTCTCATCCTCTTCTTGAGTAACTTCCTTCCACAAGCCATCAATATTAGTCTCCCACCACTTGTTTTGTTGGTGATTGGAGGAGCACTTCTTGCCCTACGTTTCTACCTCAAAAAACGTTTCAACATCAAGAGCGCAAGTGCTGGACCAGCTAGATATTAAGATAAACAAAAAAAGTAGTGTGTTTTACAGACAGACTACTTTTATTATGGCTCCAAAGCATTTTTTGATTCTCCAAAGAAAAGTAGCTACATTTTCTAAAAACGTTCTAATGTAACGGCTCCCCTTAAAATCCCTAGGTTTTATCCTTGAATTCAAGTTGTTTTTCTGTTATGATAATAAAGTAATAAGGAGAAATATATATGACTAAACAGAGAATTAATCAAATTGTCGGTTCAATTGGTGCCTTTATCGGGATTATTGTATTTATAGCCTACATCCCCCAAATTTTTGCCAATTTACAAGGAAATAAAGCTCAACCATTCCAACCTTTATCAGCAGCAGTCTCTTGCTTAATCTGGGTCATTTATGGATGGACAAAAGAACCTAAGAAAGACTGGATTCTAATCATTCCAAACTCGGCTGGGGTTATCCTTGGCGGACTGACCTTCCTTACTGCTCTATAAGAATGCAACTACTATAAAAAGCCTTCTTCTGGCTCTAATTCTTGTTGTTTTCCCTCATCTTTTGTGATAAAATAAGCTCAATCTATTTCTCGGAGGATAAGATATGGTTTCTACTATTGGTATTGTGAGCTTGTCTAGTGGCATTATCGGAGAGGACTTTGTAAAACACGAAGTGGACTTGGGTATCCAACGTCTCAAGGACCTAGGACTCAGTCCTATCTTTTTGCCCCATTCGCTAAAAGGCTTAGACTTTATCAAAGAACATCCTGAAGCTCGTGCGGAGGATTTGATGCAGGCATTTTCTGATGAAAGCATCGACATGATCTTATGCGCCATCGGTGGAGACGATACCTATCGTTTATTGCCTTATCTTTTTGAAAATGACCAACTACAAAAGGTTATCAATCAAAAAATGTTTCTTGGCTTCTCGGATACAACCATGAACCATCTCATGTTGCATAAACTGGGAATCAAGACTTTTTACGGCCAATCATTTCTAGCAGATATTTGTGAGTTAGACAAAGAAATGTTGCCATATAGCCTCCACTACTTTAAAGAATTGATTGAGACTGGAAAAATCTCAGAAATCCGCCCTAGCGACCTTTGGTATGAGGAACGGACTGATTTTAGTCCCAAGGCTCTGGGAACACCTCGTGTCAGCCATACAAATACAGGTTTTGACTTGTTACAAGGAACTGCACAGTTCGAGGGGGAAATCCTCGGCGGTTGCCTCGAATCCCTCTACGATATCTTTGACAACTCTCGATATGCAGATAGCACAGACCTCTGCCAAAAATACAAACTTTTCCCTGACTTGTCAGACTGGGAAGGAAAAATCCTCTTGCTAGAAACAAGCGAAGAAAAGCCTGAACCTGAAGAATTCAAAAAGATGTTGCGGACTTTAAAGAACACTGGGATATTTGAAGTCATCAGTGGACTCTTGGTCGGAAAACCTATGGATGAAACCTTCTATGACGACTATAAGGAGGCTTTAATGGACATCATTGATAGCACTATCCCGATTGTCTATAATCTAAACGTTGGCCATGCCACACCAAGAGCAATTATTCCCTTTGGAGTCCACGCGTATGTAGATGCAACGGATCAAGTCATTCGCTTTGACTATAACAAAGAAAGCTGAGATGAATTTCTCAGCTTTTTCAATATTCTCAAATACTTTCGCTATCTGTACTCACTACTTACCGCTTTTCCATTCACAATCATTCTCGTGGTCATCAACCAAACCTGCAGCTTGTAGAAAAGACAAGACAGCAACTGGCCCAGTGAACTTAAAGCCTCGTTTTTTGAGATCTTTGGCTAATTTCTCAGACAAAGGTGTTTTAGCTGGGGCTTGGCGATAATTAGGAACATCGTTAACGACAGTTTTCCCCTCAACAAAAGACCAGAGATAGGCATCAAAAGAACCATAATCTTCCTGTAGTCGTAGAAAGGCTTGGGAGTTGGCACGTGTCGCAAAAATCTTAGCTCTATTTCGGATGATGGCTGGATTATCCAGCAAAGCTTCCAATTCGGTGTCAGTCATCTCTGCGACTGCTTGAATTTGATAGCCATAAAAGGCTTCTCGGAAAGCTTGTCGTTTGTTGAGCACTGTTTCCCAAGATAGTCCAGCCTGATAAGTTTCCATACAAAGCAACTCAAAAAGCGCTCGGTCGTCATGTAGGGGTTGACCCCATTCCTCATCGTGGTAGGCTACATACAGAGGGTTGTTCATTTTAACCCAGCCACAGCGTTTTGGCATAGAAATCTCCTATTTCACCAACATCTTAAGGGCCGACTTGATATAATTCTCTGCTGTATCTGTCGTTCCTTCAAAGAATTTCTTAATTTTCTTGAGCTCTGCTGCCTTGTAGCCCAATGCCAACATGGCTTCCATAGCTTCTTCCAGTTCTTGGTTTTCAGCGCTGGTTTGCACTGCCACCTTGGCAGGAAGGTCATCACTAGCCACGACTACCTTGCCTTCCAAGTCCAGCACCATCTGTTGGGCTGTTTTCTTACCAATTTTAGGGAACTTGGTCAAGTAGGTGATGTTCTTAGTCTCGATGGCTTGAACCAAACCAGCATTGTCATCAGCAGCAATAATAGCAAGAGCTGATACAGGTCCAATACCTGAGACCGAAATCAGACTGAGAAAGAGCTTCTTCTCATCTTCTGTGCGAAAGCCGTAGAGCAGATGCGCGTCCTCACGGACAACTTGGTGCACATAGATTTGTGTCTCTTGATTGACCTGGCCTGAGTAAGCATAGGGATTGGCTACATGCAAGATATAACCGATACCGTTGGTTTCAAGAACGATATATTTGGCAGTGATTTTGGTAATAATACCTTTTAGATATTCGTACATAATTTTTCCTTCAATTTATACTCAATGAAAATCAAAGAGTAAACTAGGAAGCTAACCGTAGGCATAACTTAAGTTAGACAAGGTAAGGCTGACGCAGTTTAAAGAGATTTTCGAAGAGTATTAGTATTTGCCTAGTTCTCGTAGGCTGGTGTGATTTTCTTGAATGCGACGGAACATCTTTTCCATATCTGACTTGGTAAAGTGGACCAAAACAGGGCGTCCGTGCGGACAGTTGTAGGGGTTGTCGCATTTAGAGAGCTGATAGAGGAGCTGTCTGGCTGAGTGATCATCGATACGATGGTTGGCCTTGATGGAACGCTTGCAGGACATCATAATTGCTAGCTCTGCTCGGTATTTCTTGATTGAAACTTCCTTGGTCAAGAGGAGCATGTCGCACATCTCATAGATTCCAGACTCAATTTCCTCCTCTGCCATCCAAATGGGATGTTCGCGTAGGATGAATTGATTCTCCCCGTACTCTGCTAGAAAGACACCAACTTCCTCTAAAAGAGACATTCTTTCCTTGAGACGAAGGGCATCATCCGCAGGAAATTCAAAGATATAGGGCACTAGGAGTTGCTGCTGGCTCTGGTCAACATTGCCAATGCTCTCACGGTACTCCTCATACTTAACCCGTTCCTGAGCCGCGTGCTGATCTATGATGTAGAGCCCATCTCGACCTTGGGCAAAGAGATAGGTTCCATGCATCTGACCGAAAAATTCCAACTCTGGGAAGCTTGAAGATTCTTCCCGCTCCAACTTATCATAAGCCTTATCCAAACTAGCTAGATCTAACTCTGGATGGTCCAGTTGGTCATAGCTAGCAGGCTTTCTCTCTGCAAAATGCAGTTTAGCTGGCTTGGTCAGCTGGTCCAAGGTTTCCTTAGCAAACAGATTCAAATCCTGTTTCTCTTCATTAAGGTTCACCTGATGGTCTGCCACCTCTGCTTGTGTCGGTCTTGTCGGTTTGTTTTTTTCATAGTAGAGCGTATTTTCTCTCAGTGGCAAAGTCGTTTGCTCTACTTTTTCACGATTGCGAACAGTAGATTTTGCCAGATTTTCCAAGGCATCTGGAATCAAGGTCTGTTCCTTGAGACTCTTTGCAATAGCTTCTGAAACCAGCGCCATTAGTTCTCTTTCCTTGGAAATCCGCACCTCTTGCTTGGTTGGATGCACATTGACATCTGCTAGATAAGGATCAATATGGATGTGAATAACAGCCAGCGGAAAACGCCCCACCATGAGCTTGCTACCGTATCCATCTAAAATGGCACGATTGAGCAAGAAGTTTTTGATATAACGGCCATTGATAAAAAGGCTGATGTAGTTACGATTAGCCCGTGTCAATTCCGGCAATGAGACAAAGCCTGAAATTTCAAAGTCTAGGTCAGCATTCTCAATCTCAACCATTTTTTTAGCACTGGCTAAACCATAAATTCCAGCAATGGCTTGACGCAGTTGACCCGTACCAGCTGTTCGTGTCATTTCCTTGCCATCACTAATCAGGCTAAAAGAAATCTCAGGATGGGCTAGCCCCAGACGATTGACAATATCAATGATATGAGACAACTCTGCCTGCTGGCTCTTCATATACTTGAGACGAGCCGGTGTATTGAAAAAGAGATCCTCCACACAAACCTTAGTCCCCACAGGACTGGTCGCTGGAATGATTTCCTCAACTTCTCCCCCACGAGCCACTAACTTGGTCCCGTGACTGGCACCATCCACCGCTGTCAACAAAGTCAAAACACTGACAGATGCGATAGAGGGCAGAGCTTCACCACGAAAACCGAGGGTCCGAATCCGAAAAAGATCCGCTTGATTCTTAATCTTACTGGTCGCATGACGACGGAGAGCCAACTCGACTTCATCGTGGGCAATCCCGTGCCCATTATCGGTAATTTGGATTTTCTTAAGACCAGCTTCTTCAATCTCAACGATAATCTGGCTAGAGCCAGCATCAATGGCGTTTTCAACTAGCTCCTTGACTACACTAGCAGGACGTTCGATGACTTCTCCTGCTGCGATCTGATTGGCCAAGACTTCTGGCAATTCAATAATATGAGACATCTTTCAGCCCCTTTCTTAACTATTTTTATCTATTTCTCTGAAAATAATACTCTTCAAAAATCTCTTCAAACCACGTCAGTCTCGCCTTGCCGTATATGTGTTACTGACTTCGTCAGTTCTATCCACAACCTCAAAACGGTGTTTTGAGCAACCTGCGGCTAGTTTCCTAGTTTGCTCTTTGATTTTCATTGAGTATAAGCTAGTGCTATTATACCATATTTCACTCGTTTCCAAAAAAGTCCAAGTAGCAACTTTCTTCCCGATTTTACTAGGTTATTTGCTAAGTTTGTGGTACAATAGGTAGAAACAATATTTTAAAAAGGAGAAAAGACACATGCACATTTTTGATGAGCTAAAAGAGCGTGGTTTGATTTTTCAAACGACTGATGAAGAAGCTTTGCGTAAAGCCCTAGAAGAAGGTCAAGTTTCTTATTATACTGGCTACGATCCAACTGCTGACAGCCTTCACCTAGGCCACCTTGTCGCTATCTTGACAAGTCGTCGTTTGCAGTTAGCAGGTCACAAACCTTATGCGCTCGTCGGCGGTGCTACTGGTCTCATCGGAGATCCGTCCTTCAAAGATGCTGAGCGTAGTCTCCAAACAAAAGACACAGTAGATGGCTGGGTCAAGTCTATCCAAGGACAACTTTCTCGCTTTCTTGATTTTGAAAATGGTGAAAATAAAGCTGTCATGGTCAACAACTACGACTGGTTTGGCAGCATCAGCTTCATTGACTTCCTCCGTGATATCGGAAAATACTTCACTGTCAACTACATGATGAGCAAGGAGTCTGTTAAAAAACGAATTGAAACAGGGATTTCTTACACTGAGTTTGCCTACCAAATCATGCAAGGGTACGACTTCTTCGTTCTTAACCAAGAGCACAATGTAACCCTCCAAATCGGTGGTTCTGACCAATGGGGAAATATGACTGCTGGTACAGAATTACTTCGTCGTAAGGCTGACAAGACTGGTCACGTCATCACTGTCCCACTCATTACAGACGCAACTGGTAAGAAATTTGGTAAATCTGAAGGGAACGCTGTTTGGCTCAACCCTGAAAAGACTTCTCCATACGAAATGTACCAATTCTGGATGAATGTTATGGACGCTGATGCTGTTCGCTTCTTGAAGATTTTTACCTTCTTGTCACTGGATGAGATTGAAGAGATCCGTAAACAGTTTGAAGCAGCACCACACGAACGCTTGGCTCAAAAAGTCCTCGCTCGTGAAGTCGTAACACTTGTCCACGGAGAAGAAGCCTACAAAGAAGCTCTCAACATCACTGAGCAACTCTTTGCAGGAAACATCAAAAACCTTTCTGTCAAAGAGCTTAAACAAGGACTTCGTGGTGTACCAAACTATCAAGTACAAGCAGATGAAAATCACAACATCGTTGAACTTCTTGTATCTTCTGGCGTGGTTAACTCAAAACGCCAAGCCCGTGAAGACGTACAAAATGGAGCTATCTACGTCAACGGCGACCGTATCCAAGACCTTGACTATGTCTTAGGGGATAACGATAAATTAGAGAACGAACTCACTGTTATCCGCCGCGGTAAGAAGAAATACTTTGTATTGACTTACTAAATTGTTAAACATTTACCTATAAACAAAGGAGTTACCCTCGAGAAAGGTAACTCCTTTTTGCTGTGAATAGTCCCCCACCTATCCCTTAATAGACAGGCTACGCAGTACAATGCGCAAGGTTGTTAGATTATGTAAGATAGAGAGATTTGAAGGACTGAGCCAATTAAATAAGCCAAAGCCAATCAAACTACTATTTACGACAACGGTATCTTGAATATTCTTCTTGATGAGTGTTTGCAAAGATGATGATAGCGAATCCAACTCTTGGAAGAAATCCAAACGATTATCTAACAATAAGATATCACTCATCTGCTTAGAAATATCTGCACTCTCATTCATCACCACACCGATATCTGATAGGGTTAGAGCAGCTGAGTCATTCAAGCCATCTCCAACCATCAAAATAGTGTGACCTGCTTTCTGCAGTTCCTCTACTAACTCAAATTTTCCATCAGGTTTCAAGTCTGTATAGACCTGATCAAAGGGCAAATCTTTGACTAATTCCTCTGTTCTAACCAAGGTGTCCCCTGTTGCCAGAATCAATTTTTTCCCTTGTGCCTTAAGTTTCTCCAAGGCTGCTTTTGCTTCTTTTCTCAAAGGAGTATGAATACAGAACATTCCAATCAATTCATTCTGATAAGCCAAGAATAAGAGATTGTAGTGACTCTTGTACTCTTCAATTAAAGCATTTTGTTCTGAACTGATATGAATCTGCTCATCCTGCATCAAGACATAATTCCCAATAAGAACTGGTTGGCCATCTATATGAGATTTGATCCCCTTGCTTGCGATATATTGGAGTTTCCCATGCATTTCCTCATGTTCAATTCCCTCTATCTCAGCTTGCTTGACGATAGCATTAGCAATAGGATGATAAATGTGTTCCTCAAGACAGGCACTGATTCTGAGAATATCTTCCTCACTATAGTTCCCAAAAGGTAACACCTTTTCAACTATAGGATAACTAGTTGTGATTGTTCCCGTCTTATCAAACAAGAAAGTATCAACTTCCAGATATTTCTCCAGAACATCCCCATCCTTAATCACCATTTCACGATTCAACCCTTCCTTGATAGCTGTCAAATAAGCTACAGGAGTAGAGATTTTCAAAGCGCAGGAGAAATCGACCAATAGGAAAGAAATAGCCTTCGAAAAAGAACCTGTCAATAGGTAAGTCAGCCCAGCCCCCAAGAAATTATATTTGACGACCTTGTCCGCCATTTTGATGAAATAGCGTTGTTTCGTTTTCTTGTTTTCTTCAGATTTCTTCATCAACTCAATCAGTTGTAAAATCCGGCTGTTCATCTGATTATCGGTTACACGAATGCGTAACTCTCCAGTTTCTAATACTGTATTTGCACAAACCAAATCAGACTCTCTTTTTTCAACTGGAAAACTCTCTCCCGTCAAGGAACTTTCATTGACCATACCTAAACCTGAAACTACTTGTCCATCAAACAGAATTTCATTTCCTTGAGATAGGACCAAGACGTCTCCTATTTGAACATCGGAACTCTTGATACTAACAACCGTATCGCCCTGTACTAGGAATACATCGCTCTCTTTTGCAAGAAGACTCTGTTCTAAATCTGTTGCAGTTTTTTTCAAGGACCACTGATCTAAATGATTCCCCAAATCAAGCATAAACATGATATTGCTAGCCGTCTTGGATTGGTTCATAAACAAGGACAATAAAATCGCCGAACAGTCCAAGACTTCCATTGTTAGTTCCTTACGCGCTAGTGTTTGATAGGCTTCTCTAATATAGCCAAAGGCCTGATAACAAGTCCATATATAGCGAATAGGATACGGCACAAAACTACGAAAAAGTATACGCTTAATCGCTGCACCTGAAACAATAGAATAAGCACTCTCTTCTCTACGAATGGGAAGAGTCATCAACTCAGAAACTTTCCCTTTATCAATTCTTTTTAAAAAGGCTTCTGCATTATCTAATACAGAAAAGCCTTCTTTTATACGTAGAGTAAAGTGCTGTTGATCCATGTAAAACTGGATAGACTCAATCCCCTTTTCATCTCTCGCCAAGGAACGAAGATAGTCTTGAATATCCAAGGTGAGTGAAAAAGAAGATGATAGTCGGATATGTTGGTATCCTCTATGTAGCACTTTAAAAGACATATTATTCTCCTATAAGGCTATCTAATTGCTCTTCTTTTTTCTCTTGCTCGTACAAATATTTAGCATCTTGCAAGACATCGTCTCCATGTTGCTTCACGACAGAAACAGATGCATCTAGCCCGTCTTTCAACTTGTAAGCCTTAGCCAAAGCTTTAGAATAACCTTTTTTAGCTTCCTTACTTGCTAAGATTTTCAAACCAAGGGTACCAAATGCGACACCACCCAAAAAGAGTGATGATTTTTTCGCAACTTTTGCAACGCTTAATACTTCTTTTAACATACTTATTTCCTCCTTATCATTATTATATAGCAATTTAGATATAAAAGCAATTTTATTCTATAAATTGGAGAATTAGTTTTATTTCTACTGAATCTCCCATCTACTTATTCCTAAAGTTGCTTTCATTTGCCTCTTTTGATACACTTAAACTATGAATACAAACCTCAAACCTAAACTCCAGCGCTTCGCTTCTGCGACTGCCTTTGCCTGTCCTATCTGTCGAGAAAATCTGACCTTGGTAGAATCTAGTCTTAAATGTGAGAATCGGCATTCTTTTGACCTGGCAAAATTCGGCTATGTCAATCTAGCCCCTCAAATCAAGCAATCCGCTAATTACGACAAGGAAAATTTTCAAAACCGTCAACGAATCCTAGAAGCTGGCTTTTATCAAGCTATTTTAGAGGCCGTCTCTGATTTACTTTCAAACTCAAAAAATGCCAAAACAATTTTAGATATCGGTTGTGGCGAAGGATTCTATTCTCGCAAACTCCAAGAAAGTCATCCTGACAAAACCTTCTATGCCTTTGATATTTCCAAAGATTCCGTCCAAATCGCTGCCAAGAGTGAACCCAACTGGGCAGTCAATTGGTTCGTTGGGGACCTTTCTCGCCTTCCTCTGCAAGATGCCAGTATGGATATCTTACTTGATCTCTTTTCCCCTGCCAATTACGGAGAATTTCGTCGCGTTTTATCCAAAGACGGTATCTTGATAAAGGTTATTCCAACTAAAAATCACCTCAAGGAAATCCGTCAGAAGGTACAAGACCAGCTGACAAAGAAGGATTATTCAAACCAAGATATCAAAAAACACTTCCAAGAACACTTCAGCATCCAATCTAGTCAGATAGCTTCTCTGACCAAGTCTATCACAGCAGAGCAAAGGCAAGCCTTACTCAGCATGACACCCCTACTCTTTCACGTTAACCAAAGCAAGATTGATTGGAGCCAACTGACAGAGATTACTATCGAAGCAGAGATTCTAGTTGGGAAAGCACTGTAAATAAATTTTTGAAATAATACAAAACCCGCACCTCTTCTTGAGATGCGGGTTTAAATCGCGATTTTTCACTGTCTTTCCGAAAAGTATAAAAAATTTTGACCTCTCCATTTATTTTCGATTTGAAATGACAAATTTATCAATAAATAGCAAGTGATATAAGGCAAGTGATGCCCCATAACAACATCCATGAAAAGAGATTTCTTGATGAGTCAGTGGAAACGAAGAACTATTACCCGTATAAAGGCATGACCAAATTACAAGAAGAATCCAAAATAAATCAGTCCATTTATATTTTGAAAAATATTTTTTCCACATAAAAACACCCTCTTTCTTTATTACAATACTATTATAATACTGTATGTAAACGAATACAAGAAATTTGAGGTAGCATCTAAGAAGAACCTCAGGTTTAAAGGTAGTAAAACCAGCCTTCTTAGTGTCCTCTAGGTCTGATTTTTAAGTCTAGAAATTATTGACAAATTATTTTTTCTTTTGAGACCAGTCAACCTCAAATCCACAACATTAAAAAAAGCGAATTTCAATTGAAACTCGCTTTTTTGCTAGATAGTGTAATAACTATTAAATTGTATATCTTAGTTCAAGTGCCAGATATCTTCGTTGTACTGAGCGATTGTACGGTCAGATGAGAAGAATCCTGCTTTAGAAATGTTAACGATAACTTTGTCCAACCATGCGTCACGGTCTTCGTAGTCAGCCAACATTTGCTCTTTCACTTTGATGTAGTCTTCCAAGTCAAGAAGAGTCATGAACCAGTCTTTGTTGATTAATTCGTTATAAAGACGTTCCAAGCGTTCTTTCTTACCAACTGCAAGAACTGCATCGCTAACGATAAAGTCAACCAATGGTTTGATCGCTTTACGAGCGTAGAATTCGCTTGATTTGTAAGCTGATTTTGCGTAAAGGTCGATAACAGTTTCTGAATCTTCACCGAAGATGTAGATGTTTTCGTCTCCAACCAACTCAGCGATTTCCACGTTAGCACCGTCCATAGTACCAAGAGTCAAAGCTCCGTTCAACATGAATTTCATGTTACCAGTACCTGAAGCTTCTTTAGAAGCAAGTGAGATTTGTTCTGAGATATCACATGCTGGGATAAGGAAGCTTGCTGCAGTAACGTTGTAGTTTTCAACCATCACTACTTGCAAGTGTGGAGCCACTGCTGGATCGTTAGCAATAACTTCTGACATGCAAAGGATCAAGTGGATGATATCTTGAGCAATTGTGTAGGCAGGAGCTGCTTTACCACCAAAGAAGACTGTGATTGGACGAGCAGGGATGTTACCAGCCTTGATGTCAAGGTATTTGTGGATCACATACAAAGCGTTCATTTGTTGACGTTTGTACTCGTGAAGACGTTTGATTTGGATGTCAAAGATAGAGTTTGTATTGATTTCCACACCTTGGTGCTCTTTCAAGTGACGAGCCAATTTACGTTTGTTGTGAGATTTGATGCTTTCCAATTTTTCTTTGACAGCAGCCTTGTCTTCGTATGAAAGAAGGTCTTCCAATTTAGAAGCTTCATGGTGCCATTCGTGGCCAAGAATCTCATCCAAGTAGTGAGACAAGCTTGGGTTCGCATGCATAAGCCAACGACGGAAAGTAATACCGTTTGTTTTGTTGTTGAATTTTTCTGGGTAGATATCGTAGAAAGCTTTCAACTCTGAGTTCTTCAAGATTTCAGTGTGAAGAGCGGCAACCCCGTTTACGCTGTATCCATAGTGGATATCCATGTGGGCCATGTGTACACGATCGTTTTCATCAATGATTTGAACAGCTGGATCTTTGTATTCTGCTTTAACACGACGGTCCAATTCTTTGATGATTGGTACCAAGTGAGGAACCACTTCTTCCAAGAATTCAAGAGGCCATTTTTCAAGGGCTTCAGCAAGGATTGTATGGTTTGTGTAAGCAGTCATGCTACGAACGATAGAGATTGCTTCATCAAGTTCGATACCACGTTCAGTCAAAAGACGGATCAATTCAGGAATCACCATTGATGGGTGAGTATCGTTGATTTGTACAACTGCGTAGTCAGCAAGGTCATGCAAGTTGCTTCCTTTTTCGATTGCTTCATCGATGATCAATTGTGCACCGTTTGAAACCATGAAGTATTGTTGGAAGATACGGAGCAATTCACCTTGTTTGTCGCTATCGTCTGGGTAAAGGAAAAGAGTCAAGTTGTGAGCGATGTCTGTCTTATCAAAGTTAATGCCATCTTCAATGATAGATGAATCAACTGAATCCAAGTCAAACAAACGCAAGCGGTTTTTCGTAGCAGTTTTGTAACCAGGTACATCGATATCGTAAAGAGTAGATGTCAATGTAAAGTGTGCAAATGGCACTTGGTAGCTACGGCTTGAGCGAACCAACCAGTTTTGGTCAGTCAACCAAGCGTTAGGAATAGTTTCTTGTTGGTTGTTTTTAAGCACTTGTTGGAAAAGACCAAAGTGGTAGTTCAAACCAACACCGTCACCGTTCAATCCAAGTGTAGCGATTGAGTCGATAAAGCAGGCTGCCAAACGTCCCAAACCACCATTACCAAGTGATGGTTCCAATTCTACTTCTTCGATTTCGATCAACTCTTTACCTGCGTCAGCAAGTTCTTTTTTAACTTCGTCATAAAGACCAAGGTTAATCAAGTTGTTTGACAAGAGTTTACCAATCAAGAACTCAGCTGAGATGTAGTAAACTTTTTTCTTACCAGTGTTCACTGGTTTTTGGCTGCTTGCAAGTTTGCTGTAGTTAAGAAGAGCAAGGTAAAGCTCCTCATTGCTACATTCTGCGATAGATTTATTGTAACGATTTTGTACAAATTCTTTTAATGGTAACATTTTTATGTCTCCTGATAATGTCTTATTTCTTTAATTCTACCAAATTTTCATTGATACGGCGATAAATTGTAGTCAAGTCAAGCAAAGTTTCTTCGACAGCAGGAGTCAATTGTTCCTCTGTCATACGCCATGACCAGTTTCCACCAAGAGTAGATGGGAAGTTCATACGAGCTGAACCATCCAACTCTAGCAAATCTTGCATAGTTGCAATTGCCATGAAGCTAACTGATGAAAAGACTGTACGAAGCATAGCGTGTGGCACTGTTTCGTATTCTTTACGGTTAGTATAGCGAGCCATGTACTCACGAGTTGCATCATCAATCTCGTTACGGTACCAACCAAGGACTGTGTTGTTATCGTGTGTTCCTGTGTACATAACTGAGTTAGCAGGTGCCAAGTGTGGGCTATCGATACTTTCGTCTTCTGGGTTGAAGGCAAATTGGAGAATCTTCATTCCTGGGAAGCCAGTACGTTCACGCAATTCGATAACTTCGTCAGTCATAAAGCCAAGGTCCTCAGCGATGATATTCAAATCACCAAGTTCTTCTTTAACCGCCGCAAAGAGTTTGTAGTCTGGACCTTTCACCCATTTACCAGGTGCTGCTGTTTCAGAACCAGCTGGGATTTCCCAGTAAGATTCAAATCCACGGAAGTGGTCGATACGAACGATATCGTAGATTTTGAAGCTTTCACGCAAGCGTTCAATCCACCATTTGTAGCCATCTTTGTCCATAGCTTCCCAGTCATAGATTGGGTTACCCCAGAGCTGACCAGTAGCAGAGAATTCATCTGGTGGGCAACCTGCGATGCAAGTCGCTTTCCCGTTTTCATCTGTTTTAAAGAGATGTGGATTAGCCCACATATCGCTTGAATCTTCCGCTACATAGATTGGCATATCACCGACAATCTCGATGTGGTTTTCGTTAGCGTATGCTTTCAATTTCAACCATTGTTGGAAGAAAAGGTATTGGGTTACGCGGTGGTAAACAAGCTTGTCAGCTAATTTCTCACGGTAGCTTTCAAGAGTTGAAGCTTTACGAGCACGAGCATCTGCATCTGGCCATTCTGTCCAAGCAAGATTATCAAAATGCTCCTTGATAGCCATGTACTCTGCAAATAGTTCAAGCCATGATTGATTTTCTTGAGCAAATTTTTCGAAGTCTTTGACATCTCCGACTTCAAGGAAACGTTTGACAGCTTTCTCTAGAAGTGGACGACGTGCATAGTAGATTTTAGCGTAGTCAACTTCAGTTGGGTTACTACCAAAGTCCACGCCTTCAAGATCACTTGCTTCCAAGAGACCTTGCTCAACCAAGATATCAAGATCGATAAAGTGAGTATTACCTGCAAAAGCTGAGAATGATTGGTAAGGTGAGTCACCATAGCTTGTTGTTCCCAATGGAAGGATTTGCCAGTAGCGTTGCTTAGTGCGAACCAAGAAGTCAACGAAATCATAGGCGCTTTGACCAAATGATCCGATTCCGTAAGCTCCTGGAAGTGATGAGATGTGCATCAACACACCACTTTGACGTTTTTTCATATTAGCACCTCAAGTGTTTATAGTTAAATATTTCATTTTTATACGCGCAAACGTTTGCGCTAACTAAAGTATAACCCATTTCTAAAATAAATGCAAGCGTTTGTAAAAAAACTTTTTCAAATTATTTGCTTTTATAGCTTTTTAAAAATACTATATTCTTATTTTTTCATCTCCTATAAATTTCCTCTAAATCATGCAATCGTTTCCCTTCAATTATTTTTGAATCGAAATTTACACGATTACATCTTTTTCTTCTATTATATAAATAATTTTGAGAATTAGCTAGTCACAAGCTTTTTAAATTTTTTTCAAAAAAACGCTTGCAACCGTTTTCTGTTTGTGCTATACTAAGATCATAAGGGAAAACGTTTGCGTTTCCTCAAAATTAAAATTTGTTATTCTTTAGGAGGAATACACTATGTCAACAAAATTCATGAAGAGCGCAGCTGTACTTGGTACTGCTACTCTTGCTAGCTTGCTTTTGGTAGCTTGCGGAAGCAAAACTGCTGATAAAGCAGCTGATTCTGGTTCATCTGAAGCGAAAGAAATCACTCTTTACGTTGAGGACCAATACAAAGCTTTCGCTGAAACAGCTGCAAAAGCTTATGAAAAAGAAGCTGGCGTAAAAGTTACTATCAAAACTGGAGACCAGATGGGTGGTCTTGACAATCTTTCTCTTGACAACCAATCTGGTAAAGCTGCTGACGTTATGATGGCTCCATACGACCGTGTAGGTAGCCTTGGTACTGACGGACAACTTTCAGAAGTGAAATTGAGCGACGGAGCTAAAACAGATGATACTACTAAATCTCTTGTAACAGCTGCTGACGGTAAAGTTTACGGTGCCCCTGCCGTTATCGAGTCACTTGTTATGTACTACAACAAAGACTTGGTGAAAGATGCTCCAAAAACATTTGCTGACTTGGAAAACCTTGCTAAAGATAGCAAATACGCATTCGCTGGAGAAGATGGAAAAACTACTGCCTTCCTAGCTGACTGGACAAACTTCTACTATGCATACGGACTTCTTGCTGGTAACGGCGGATACGTATTCGGTCAAAACGGTAAAGATCCTAAAGATATCGGTCTTGCAAACGATGGAGCTATCACAGGTATCAACTACGCTAAATCTTGGTACGAAAAATGGCCTAAAGGTATGCAAGATACTGAAGGAGCTGGAAACCTAATTCAAACTCAATTCCAAGAAGGTAAAACAGCTGCTATCATTGATGGGCCTTGGAAAGCTCAAGCCTTCAAAGATGCTAAAGTAAACTACGGTGTTGCTACTATCCCAACTCTTCCAAACGGAAAAGAATATGCAGCATTCGGTGGTGGTAAAGCTTGGATCATCCCATCAAGCACTAAAAACCTTGAAGGCGCTCAAAAATTTGTAGACTTCCTTGTTTCAACTGACCAACAAAAAGCCTTCTACGATGCAACTAACGAAATCCCAGCTAACACTGAAGCTCGCACTTATGCAGAAGGTAAAAACGATGAGTTGACAACAGCTGTTATCAAACAGTTCAAGAATGCTCAACCAATGCCAAACATCTCTCAAATGTCTGCAGTTTGGGACCCAGCTAAAACAATGCTCTTTGAAACTGTAAGTGGTCAAAAAGATGCTAAAACAGCTGCTAACGATGCTGTAACATTGATCAAAGAAACAATCAAACAAAAATTTGGTGAATAAAAAATTTGTTCAAGGGGGGTGGAAATCAAATCCCCCTTTGAATTTATCAATAGAGACACAAATAATTTAGCTTTCTTATAAAAAAGCAGTATCCTATGAAAGGAGTTATTATGGAAAAGCAACAACCTAGTAAAGCAGCCCTGCTGTCTATCATTCCTGGGTTAGGGCAGATTTACAATAAACAAAAAGCCAAAGGTTTTATCTTCCTTGGTGTAACCATCGTATTTGTCCTTTATTTCCTAGCACTTGCAGCCCCTGAATTGAGCAACTTAATCACGCTTGGTGAAAAACCTGGCCGTGACAACTCTCTCTTCATGTTGATTCGTGGTGCATTCCACTCTATTTTTGTAATTGTTTATCTAGCCTTTTATATTCTCAATATTAAAGACGCTCACACTATTGCAAAACGTATCAATAATGGCATCCCTGTCCCATCGACACTTAAGGATATGATTAAAGGTATCTATGAAAATGGATTCCCTTACTTGCTTATCATTCCATCCTACGTTGCCATGACATTTGCCATCATCTTCCCGGTTATTGTAACCTTGATGATTGCCTTTACTAACTACGATTTCCAACACTTACCACCAAATAAATTATTGGATTGGGTTGGATTGACTAACTTCACAAATATCTGGAGCTTGAGTACCTTCCGTTCAGCCTTCGGTTCTGTCCTTTCTTGGACTATTATCTGGGCTTTATCTGCATCTACTTTGCAAATCGTACTCGGGATCTTTACAGCTATTATCGCTAACCAACCATTCATCAAGGGTAAACGTATCTTTGGTGTTATCTTCCTTCTACCTTGGGCGGTTCCAGCCTTCATCACTATCTTGACATTCTCAAACATGTTCAACGATAGTGTTGGTGCTATCAATACTCAAGTTTTGCCACTTTTTGCTAAGGTTCTTCCTTTCTTAGATGGCGTTCTCATTCCTTGGAAAACAGACCCTACTTGGACTAAGGTTGCCTTGATTATGATGCAAGGTTGGCTTGGATTCCCTTATATCTATGTCCTAACTCTCGGTATCCTACAGTCTATTCCAAACGACTTGTATGAAGCAGCTTATATCGACGGTGCAAACGCTTGGCAAAAATTCCGTAGCATCACTTTCCCAATGATTTTGGCTGTTGCGGCGCCTACTTTGATTAGCCAATACACCTTCAACTTCAACAACTTCTCTATTATGTACCTCTTCAATGGTGGTGGTCCTGGTAGTGTCGGTGGTGGAGCTGGTTCAACCGATATCTTGATCTCATGGATCTACCGTTTGACAACAGGTACAGCTCCCCAATACTCTATGGCAGCTGCCGTTACCTTGATTATTTCAATTATTGTCATCTCTATTTCTATGATTGCATTCAAGAAACTACACGCATTTGATATGGAGGACGTCTAAGATGAATAACTCAATCAAACTAAAACGTAGACTGACTCAAACCCTCACTTACCTCTACTTGATCGGACTTTCAATCGTCATTATCTATCCTCTTTTAATCACGATTATGTCTGCCTTCAAGGCTGGTAACGTTGTAGCCTTTAAACTCGACAGCAATGTCAACTTTAGTCTTGATAACTTCAAAGGGCTCTTTACAGAAACCTTGTACGGTACATGGTACCTTAATACTTTGATCATCGCTTTGATCACCATGGTTGTTCAGACAAGTATCATTGTACTTGCTGGTTACGCCTACAGCCGTTACAACTTCTTGGCTCGTAAACAAAGTTTGGTCTTCTTCTTGATTATCCAAATGGTTCCAACAATGGCTGCTTTGACTGCCTTCTTCGTTATGGCCCTCATGTTGAATGCCCTTAACCATAGCTGGTTCCTCATCTTCCTCTACGTTGGTGGTGGTATCCCTATGAATGCTTGGTTGATGAAAGGTTACTTTGACACCGTGCCAATGTCTCTTGATGAGTCTGCAAAACTTGATGGTGCAGGACACTTCCGCCGCTTCTGGCAAATCGTTCTCCCTCTCGTTCGCCCAATGGTTGCGGTACAAGCACTCTGGGCCTTCATGGGACCTTTCGGAGACTACATCCTCTCTAGTTTCTTGCTTCGTGAAAAAGAATACTTTACAGTTGCCGTTGGTCTACAAACCTTCGTTAGCAATGCGAAGAACTTGAAGATCGCCTACTTCTCAGCAGGTGCTATCCTCATCGCTCTTCCAATCTGTACACTTTTCTTCTTCTTGCAAAAGAACTTCGTTTCAGGACTTACAAGCGGTGGCGACAAGGGGTAATATACCCCCGCCACCCTTTTTCTTTTTTGAACTTGTCCTTACTTAGATAATCTGGTGAGAAATAAAAGCTTACTGAGGTAATGCTCCTTGTTTGTGGACAATCTATACTCTTCGAAAATCTCTTCAAACCACGTCAGCTTTATCTGCAACCTCAAAGCTGTGCTTTGAGCAACCTGCGGCTCGCTTCCTGGTTTGCTCTTTAATTTTCATTGAGTATCAAATCAAAAGCCTATTTTCAACCAGCATTGTACCTGCCCCACTTGAAATTAAACACATTTCTCTATATAATACTCATATAGAAAAATGCCTATAGAAAGAGATTTATGTTACCATATCCATTTTCTTATTTTAATAGTATATGGGGATTTCGTAAGCCCCTCTCTCATCGTTTCGGTCTCAACTGGTTCCAACTGATTTTTACCAGTATTTTCCTGATTAGCTTGTCTATGATCCCTATTGCCATCCAGAACAGTTCTCAGGAAACTTATCCTTTAGAAACTTTCATCGATGATGTCTACACTCCTTTGACGGATAGTGTGGTTCAGGATTTAGCTAGCAATGCTCAGATTATAGATGGAAAGTTACATTACTCTGGTACTAGTCCTAGTCAAGCTTCTGTCCAGATTGGTGGTCCTGCTAACTCAACCTTCCCTGAAGAATTGCTTCTTCACTTTGGAGATGAGCAACTCCTTATCAGTAAACAGGGAAAAGAATTAACAAGCATCCGCTATCACGCGATAACGACTGAGAGCTTCCAAAGCAAGGAAAGTTTGACTCAAGCCATTTCCAAAGACTGGTATCAACAGAATCGTGTTTATATTAGCCTCTTTCTCGTAATAGGTTCTGGTTTCCTATTTGGACTCAATTTTTTCATTGTCGCTTTAGGTGCTAGTCTCTTGCTCTACTTTACGAAAAAATCACGTCTCTTTTCATTTGAGACCTATAAAGAGTGCTATCATTTCATCTTGAATTGTTTAGGATTGCCAACCTTGATTGCCATGATTTTAGGTCTCTTCGGCCAAAATATGTCAACCTTGATTACCGTTCAAAATATTTTCTTTGTTCTATATCTGGTCACTATCTTTTACAAAACACATTTCCGTGATCCAGACTACCATAAGTAGGAGATTATTATGCCCGTGACAATTAAAGACGTGGCCAAGGCTGCAGGTGTCTCACCTTCAACCGTAACACGTGTGATTCAAAACAAATCGACGATTAGTGATGAAACTAAAAAAAGAGTTCGAAAGGCTATGAAGGAACTCAACTACCATCCTAACCTCAATGCTCGAAGCCTAGTAAGTAGCTATACACAGGTTATCGGATTGGTTCTTCCTGATGACTCAGACGTTTTCTACCAAAATCCCTTCTTTCCTTCTGTCCTTAGAGGTATTGCACAAGTTGCTTCAGAAAATCATTATGCCATTCAGATTGCAACTGGAAAAGACGAAAAAGAGCGTTTAAAGGCCATTTCACAAATGGTCTACGGAAAACGTGTGGATGGCCTTATTTTCTTGTATGCCCAAGAAAATGACCCCTTGGTTAAACTAGTTTCAGAAGAACAATTCCCCTTCCTCATCCTTGGGAAATCACTGTCACCTTTTATTCCACTGGTTGACAACGATAATATTCAAGCTGGTTATGATGCAACAGAATACTTCATCAAAAAAGGATGCAGCCGAATTGCCTTCATCGGGGGGACCAAAAAACTTTTCGTAACTCAGGATCGTTTAAAAGGCTACGAACAAGCCCTTCAAGAAAATCAGTTGCCGCTCGACAGTCAACGTACCTTCTTTGCAGATGAGTTTCTAGAAGAGAAGGGCTATAACTTTAGTAAACAACTCTTTAAATATGACCCTCAGACCGATGCTATTATCACAACGGATAGCCTCTTAGCTGAAGGTGTGTGTAACTATCTCAACGAACACCAACTTGATGTTCCAGTCCTCAGCTTTGACTCGGTAAATCCAAGGTTAAATCTAGCTGCCTATGTAGATATCAACAGCCTTGCTCTTGGCCGAACTTCATTTGAAACCATCCTGCAAATCATCAGCGATGCCAAGGAAAATAGACAAATTTGCTATCGTCAATTGATTGCCCACAAAATCGTTGAAAAATAAAAACCAACTCTGACAATGTGTTCCAGAGTTGGGTTTTTCGTTCTATTCGTTATTATAAATGATTATCAGCAAGCAAACTAACAAAGTTAGTCGGTAAGCTAGTGCAAGAAAACACTAATGGAATTTGAAGATAGCCCGAAAAACTTTAGTTTTCGACTTCGACAAATCGTCCGAGGATATGGACATTTTCCGAAACAGAAACAAAGGCCGTCGGATCCACTTGTTTCATAATCAGTTTAAAATCATTGAACTCGGCGCGAGTGATAACCGTAATCAAAACTGCTTTACGCTCGTGGTTATAGGTCCCTTCCGCATCATGAATGATAGTCGCTCCACGATGTAATTTATTGTGGATTTTTTCAATCACTGCATCCGGATTGCTAGTAACAATCGTCGCCTGCATCCGTTTTTGTTTGGTGAAAACTGCATCTGTCACACGACTGGAGACAAAGATGGTAATCATGGAATAAAGGGCGTATTTCCAGCCAAAGGTCAAACCTGCAATCAGCATGATTGTCCCGTTCACCAAGAAAGAGATGCTTCCAACGTTACGACCTGTCTTCTTGCGAATAGTCAGACTGACAATATCTGTTCCACCACTGGAGATGTTATGGCGTAAAGCAAAGCCGATTCCCAGTCCCATGACGACTCCCCCAAAAAGGGCATTGATGATTGGATCCTCTGTCAAGACCACCACTGGCACAAACTGGATAAAGAGCGAGCTCATGGATACCGTGATAAAGGTAAAAATCGTGAACTTATGACCAATTTGATACCAGGCCAAAATCATGAGTGGAATATTGATGGCGTAGAAAGCCACTGAAATTGGGAAATAAAAGCCAAACCAGTGGTTACTAAGCGCAGAAATGATCTGGGCCAAACCTGTCGCACCACTAGAGTAAACGTGCCCTGGTTGGAAAAAGAAATTGACCGCTACTGCTGATAAAAAGCCATAGACCAGAGAAGCTGAAATCTTCTCATCATATTTTTCCTTTGAAATGCTTTGTAACACACGCAGCATCTTTATCTGATAAGCAAAGCGGCGCAGATAGTAGCGCCACCGCTTAGTTCGCTTCGTTTGTTTCATCTTGTTCTACTTGTAGATTGAGTTCTTCTAATTGTTTAAGAGCTACTGTTGATGGGGCTTGCGTCATTGGGTCGCTAGCCTTGTTGTTCTTAGGAAAGGCAATGACTTCGCGGATATTTTCTTCTCCTGCTAAGAGCATTACAAAACGATCAAGCCCAATAGCCAAGCCACCATGTGGAGGGAATCCATAGTCCATGGCTTCCAAAAGGAATCCAAACTGGTCATTTGCTTCTTCTGTTGAGAATCCAAGGGCCTTGAACATGCGTTCTTGGAGTTCTTTTTGGTTGATACGAAGGCTACCGCCACCGAGTTCATAACCGTTCAAGACGATGTCGTAGGCAATAGCACGAACCTTAGCCAAATCACCTTCAAGCTCATGAGCAGTATCTGCTTGAGGAAGAGTAAATGGATGGTGGGCACTCATATAACGACCTTCTTCCTCAGACCATTCAAACATTGGCCAGTCAACAACCCAGAGGAAGTTAAATTTGTCGTTATCAATCAAGCCAAGTTCTTTGGCAATACGTCCACGAAGGGCCCCAAGTGTTGCATTTGCTACGTCAAGCGTATCAGCTACAAAGAGAACCAAGTCTTTATCTTCAAGACCAAGTGCGTTTGTCAAATCTGCTTGAATGCTAGTCAAGAATTTAGCAACTGGACCGTTTAAGTCCCCATCAACAACCTTGACCCAAGCAAGACCTTTTGCACCATACTGCTTGGCTACTTCTGTCATCTTGTCGATGTCTTTACGTGAGTAGTTATCTGCAGCACCTTTGACTACGATGGCTTTAACGGCAGGAGCTTCTGAGAAGACTTTGAAATCTACACCCTTGACAATATCTGTCAAGTCTTGGAGCAACATCTCAAAACGAGTGTCAGGTTTATCAGAACCATAAAGTGCCATGGCATCATCATACTTCATACGAGGGAATGGCAGCGTTACTTCAATCCCTTTTGTTTCCTTCATCACGCGCGCAATCAAGCCTTCTGTGATGTCTTGGATTTCTTGCTCAGTCAGGAATGAAGTTTCCAAGTCGACCTGGGTAAATTCAGGCTGACGGTCTCCACGCAAGTCCTCGTCACGGAAACATTTGACGATTTGGTAATAACGGTCAAACCCAGCATTCATCAGCAACTGTTTTGTAATCTGCGGACTTTGAGGAAGAGCATAGAAATGCCCTTTATTGACACGAGATGGCACCAAATAGTCACGCGCCCCTTCTGGTGTTGACTTAGAAAGGAATGGCGTTTCCACATCGATAAATTCCAACTCATCCAAGTAGTTGCGGATAGAATGTGTTACCTTGGCACGAAGTTTAAGATTTTCCAACATTTCTGGACGACGAAGGTCAAGGTAACGGTAACGTAGACGTGTATCGTCATTTGCCTCAATCCCATCCTTAATCTCAAATGGTGTTGTCTTAGCTGTATTAAGCACTGTAAGAGCTGTAACATTCAGTTCAACCGCTCCAGTCGCCAACTTATCATTTGCTTGCTCACGTGCTACAACATGTCCAGTCACCTCGATAACGAATTCACTACGAAGGCTTTCAGCCGTTGCCATAACTTCTGCAGAAACTTTCTCAGGGTTAATGACTAACTGCATGATTCCTTCACGGTCACGAAGGTCGATAAAGATCAGACCTCCTAGGTCGCGACGGCGAGCAACCCATCCTTTCAAGGTAATTTCTTGTCCAATGTGCTCTGCACGAACACGGCCAGCATACATACTACGTTTCATGATTTCTCTCCTCTATTATTCTTTTACTATTTTACCATAAAAGCGCAGGCTCTTCATGAAAATCAGCAGAAAAGTTTGAGAGAATCCATTTTAAAAAGAAAAAATCCAGCGAAGTCTTCACTGGATCCAATTTTATTTGCTATTTCCTTCTTTTTTACCTTTTTCAGCGATCTCTGCTGCCTTTTTGGGCAAAACAATCTCTGTCACATAAGCCGTCGCAAATCGTATAACTCCTGCAAGAGGAGCAAAAAATACTGCTAGATTGTTATAAAAGAAATCCCCTTTAAAGACATAGCCAAGTGCCCCCACGATAAAGAAGAGAACTACGGTCTGAACCACTGCTAATAATATTACTCGTTTCATGACTTCCTCCTGAGTCTATTATAGCATGAGAATCATTAAAAATCCGATTAAATTATTTAAAGCATGTAAAGCAATGCTGTATGCCAAACCACCTTTGCTGACATAAGCTAAGCCCAAGCTCAAACCTAGGGAACCATACACTAGGAATTGTTGAGGAGTGCCAGGGAAATGAACAAGTGCAAAAATGATAGTACTTACAAGAAGAAAGAGTACTGTCTGCTTGACGTTGTCCTGCTTAGGAAAGAGATAGCGCGCCAACATTCCTCTAAATATGAGTTCTTCCGTCAGGGGAGCAAAAATAACAATAGTAAAGAATGAGAAGAGTGGCTGAGCCAAGGTCAGGTCTGTCGCTGTTTGCTGATTTACCGAAGGATCATTTGGCAAGAAAAATTGAACAACAAGAGATAAAAACCAAACCAAGGCAGGGAGCCAAATAAATCGGTTAAAACCATTCTCTTCAATATGAATAGGAGCCTTTTGATACCATTTGTAAACACAGTATACATAAACTCCAGCCAAGGCCACATAAAGTAAGGTAACAGCATAAGCTGAAGCGCCTAGTTTCAAAGCTTCTACAGCCATACTCAGAACGGTACCATAGATAAACAAAAAAGATAGAAAGGCTAGAAGAAACCAGCCAATGTTTTTAAGTAATTTCATAAGATTCTCCTATTTTCCTTTATAACTATTTTTCAATACAAAGAGACATGCTAGGCCTAGAACAAGGACCCATGACAATAAAAGACCAAGATTTCCCAGAGACAATTCTCCTCCACCTTCTTTTAATAGACCTACAAAAGGACCGATAAAAGAATAGTCCAACAGTTTTTGAACCGTATCATTTTGAAGAGCAATTATGGGTAAAAAAGAGACGATTAGCATAGGAAAGATACTATAGACTTGCGCTTTAGACTGAGTATCTGATACCGCACCGATTAGAAGGTTGAGAAAAATAATACTAATAGTTGCTAGGATCAAATAGATAACATAGGCAAATAAGTAACCTGATAGATCTACTTTAAGATAGATTGGTAGTAAAATCATTCCAAGCAACATAATCAACATAGGGAGAACGAGCATACTGAAAGTATATTCTGTTGCTGTCACACCACTTAGGATGAGTGATTTAAGATTGCGCTTTTCCTTATCTTCCGCCATCATAATCGATACCATATAACCACTTCCCATACTCAAGACCATAGTCAAACTCGTAGAGAGGAGAAACATATTCAATTCTCCATTCTTATTTAAGAATTCATTTTGTAGAATAGTTATTCCAAAAGGCATCAATAGAGTCGCCAACAAAGTTGAATTGCTGATAAGAACTTGTAATCTTAACCATAGTAGGGCATTTAATTTTCTAAACATCTAACTTTTCTCCTGTCAATCTGATAAAGATTTCTTCTAAAGTTGGCTCACAAGAGTGAACCACCATCAAATCTGTCGTGTCTAAATGTGGCAATTCTTCAAATGGAACTATCTGTTCTCGTCCGTCGTTATAAACCACACGTACCTTCTTATCCACATGGTACTTCTGGATAATATCTTGCGGACTTCCATACTCTATTAAGTTCCCCTTATTCAAAAGAGATAAGCGATCACAAAGCAGAGTTGCTTCATTCATATCATGCGTGGTCAGAAAGATAGTTGTCCCCGCCTGCTTTAATTCTTGAAGTAGGGTATGAATCATCTTAGATGTTGTAGGGTCTAAGCCACTGGTTGGCTCATCTAGAAAGAGAATCTTAGGAGCATTAAGAAGGGCACGAGCCAAGAACATTCGTTGTTTCATTCCAGTAGATAGTTTTTCTGCGATAATATCTTTAGCATCTGCCAATCCAACCTGTTGGAGCACCTGATTTACTCTATCTGACTTGAGACCATATAACTTAGCATAGATGAGAAGATTTTTGTAAAGACTCATCTTTTCATAAAAACCACTGCCATCACTAACAATACCAATTTGTTCCAAATCATTTGAGGTTAAATCTTGAGAATTCTTACCTAACAAAATTGTTTTACCTTGATCTGCAGTCAACTGACCTGTCAAGACATTGATCATGGTTGTTTTACCTGAGCCAGAAGGACCAAGAAAACCAAAGATTTCACCTTCCTTAATCTCAAAAGAAATCTGATGAAGAGCTTTTTTGCTCCCAAAACTTTTGCTTACATTTTCAACACGAATCATAGAAACTCCTTTATTTAAAATAGCGTTTTACCATAGGTAACTGCATCACATTGATATAAATATGGATTGTTCCTACGAGCAAGAAGGCTAGTAACTGAATCTCTCCTGTCAGTAAAGAAAAGAGAGCAATCAGAAAGTACAAAGCTGGCAAGACATACTGATGTAATTGGAATAAAATCCGAAAACTCTGTTCCAAATTAGCCTGGCGCTCCCCTTCATCGTAAGAATTGATAAAGTCCATGACATCCTTTGGTGTAGAGAAAAATGCCAAATCAAACTGACGAACAATCGCAATGGTTTTATAAAAATATTTTTGAGCATTAAAAATTAACACTAATCCCAAAAAAGAAAGAGATAAGGTTAGATTGCTTCTATTTAGTATAACCACTTCACTTGCTGAAATAAAGAGAGCCAATAAAATCGCTACGTTTGTAATATTAAAAGCAATGTTACCAAACTCAAGATTCCGGTACATTTGCACATAATAGGTTTCATTCAGGTCATCATCCATTTCCTCTTGATACAAGGAATGAAATTTTCTGCTTTTCTTTAAGAAATTGAACGTCAAAAGAATGCTAATGAAACCTAACAGTAAACAAATAGTTGATATCCAGGGTATCAAGACTTTTACATCTAAAATAATTTCGTGGGATTCGGCACCGGCCTTATACATCCCTACAAAACCGCCCAAGAAACCTCCAAAGACAACAGCTGCTAAAAATAATAATAATCCACGTTTCTTTTTCATTTTCATCCCCCTCTAAACCAATCCAGCCAACCACTGACCAAAGGCTTTACCTGATTCAAAAATAGCTGTCAAACCTTCTGCTCCAAGCGACATCAAAAGCAAACAAACAGCAAACAAGAGAATAGCTTGATTTCTTGCTTTTTTCGCCCCTTCTTCTAAAGGATCTCTCCCAAGCCAACCTGCTAGATAAGCATAGAGAACAACTGTTATAATCCCAATCTCCGTCGAAGAGAGGAATAAGAAGAGAGTCACCAAACGAACGATATTGGTCTGGATGTTAAAATAATTTCCTATACCTGCACAGACACCTGCAAGTTCTTTGTTCTCAGTATCTACTTGAAAACCTGCTAAAAATTCTTTCATAATTTTTCTCCTTTTACGATCTCTTTAAACTTTATCTTTCTCTCTACCCATCTAAAGACCAATAGTAGAACTAAATTTATCCAGAAGAGAAATTTACTTTCAACGATAGTAAACCAACCAAATAGGCTTCCAATCATGGCCAAAAGATTAACGATAAACACAACTATACATAGATAATAGATCACTTTATACTTGTTCATCACTCGTCCTCCTCCAAGCGAAATACCGATTCGACTGTTTCGTTGAAAATTTGAGATATTTTCAGGGCAATGATAATGGACGGGGTGTATTCGTCCCGTTCTAATAGACTAATAGTCTGTCTGGAAACCCCTGCCAGCTTGGCTAGGTCGGTTTGATTGAGACCATCGCGAGCCCGAAGCTCTTTTAGACGATTTTTTAGTTGCATGTCACACACCTACTTTCCGTCAAATTCAACGGTTTGGATATCCTCAATGCGTTGTAGTTTGAATTTTTCTTTTCCTTTTTTATTTACACGGCGTAGCTTGACCCACTCCTCATCAACATCTACAACTTCCCAATTGTCTGTCCCAAAAACTTGTCCAAAGATTGTTGGTTTTTTCCCAATCAATTCTTTTAATAATCTTGACATTTCTTTATTTCCTTTCTGTTTTTGCTCAATTCTTTTGATTTTATTCTCTAGTTTCTTGACCCTTTGGGTATGATAGAGATAAAACATAAACACAAGAGGTACAAATCCTAATGCCCACATAATTGTTCCTTTCTCCTTTTCTCTTAACTTGATTATATTGTAACACATCTTTTTCTTTTTGACAAGCATATTTGTCAAAAAGTTTATGATTTTTGTCATTTTGCAAAAGAAAAAGGTCAGGAGTAAAATCCTGACCAGTTTATCTGCTATTAAAATCCTAGTTTTTCAAAGATTTCTGAGAAATTTTGGCTGATTGTCTCAAGCGACACTTGCACTTCTTCTCGGGTTTGGTTGTTCTTGACTGTTACTTGTCCGCTTTCGACTTCGCTTTCTCCTAGGGTGATGAGGGTCTTAGCCGCAAAGACATCGGCTGACTTGAATTGAGCTTTGAGCTTACGGTTGAGGTAATCACGCTCTGCTTTGAAGCCTTGTTGGCGAAGGGCTTGCACCAATTCCAAAGCCTTGACATTTGCTCCTTCTCCCAAGACTGCAATATAAACATCTAGGGCGTTTTCGATAGGGAGAGACACACCTTGCTTTTCAAGAATGAGAAGCAGGCGCTCTACACCAAGTCCAAAACCAAATCCAGCAGTTTCAGGGCCTCCAAAGTAAGAAACCAAACCATCGTAGCGACCACCCGCACAGACTGTCAAGTCATTGCCCTCAATCTCAGTAATGAACTCGAAAATGGTGTGGTTGTAGTAGTCCAGACCACGCACCATATTGGTATCGATGATATAGTCTACTCCAAGATTTTCCAGCATCTGACGGACAGCAGCAAAGTGGGCTTGGCTTTCTTCATCAAGGTAATCCAAGATAGACGGCGCATTCTCTACTGCCACCTTGTCTTCTTTTTCCTTAGAGTCCAAAACACGGAGAGGATTTTCCTCCAAGCGACGTTGGCTATCCTTAGACAAGGTCTCCTTAAGTGGTGTCAAATAGTCAATCAAGGCTTGACGGTAGGCCGCACGGCTCTCTGGATTTCCAAGAGTATTAAGATGCAATTTCACACCTTGAACACCGATCGCTTTCAAGAAGTGGGCTGCCATAGCAATCGTTTCCACATCTGTAGCTGGATTACTAGAGCCAAAGCACTCCACACCAATCTGGTGGAATTGACGCAAGCGACCTGCTTGTGGACGCTCATAGCGGAACATTGGACCCATGTAGTAGAACTTACTTGGTTTTTGGACTTCTGGTGCGAAGAGTTTGTTTTCCACATAAGAACGAACGACTGGAGCTGTTCCCTCTGGACGGAGGGTAATATGGCGATCGCCCTTGTCGTAAAAATCGTACATTTCCTTGGTTACGATATCGGTTGTGTCTCCAACAGAACGACTGATAACTTCGTAGTGCTCAAAAATTGGGGTACGTACTTCTGCGTAGTTGTAGCGTTTGAAGATTTCACGCGCAAAGCCTTCAACGTACTGCCATTTGGCAGACTCAGCAGGTAAAATATCCTGCGTTCCTTTTGGTTTTTGTAATTTCATAGGGAATCCTCTTTATAACTTAATAGTCCTATTTTACCATAAATGAAGGGATAGCGACAGTGTGAAAAGAAGACTAACACCTAAATTTCATTTTTGAGGTTAAGACTAGCTAGGAGAATCGCAAGCAAGGAAAGCCCAACAAACAGAGCCCATGTCAACTGTATATCCCATACCGCCACCAGTGAAAAACAGGCCGTCCCCACTGGTATAGATAGAGTAAACAACAAATCTAAAAAATTACTGGTACGAGAGAGAACCTCTGGAGCAAGATTTTTCATGAGCAAAGCACTAATTTTTGGAGAAATTTTCCCAGAAACATACATGGTAAAAAAGACGAAAAGCATCCCGAGCAAGACTTGGTTTAACAAATTAGATAGACCAACTAGACTGGCTCCTAATGTAACCCACATCATCAATCTAGACAGAGATTGCTTCCCAAAATAATCATTGCCAGTAAGGCTACTGATGATAACTGCTAATAAGGTAATCAATTGTAAGATAAACAAGGCATCCTTGTAGGAAAAATTCAGTAAGGAATGATTTAAAAGAAAGATGTTATAGATACCACCTAAGGCACCACCCAAAGCATTGATAAGCAAGATAGCAAAGAGCATAAAACCAAAGTTTTTCTGTCCACTTTTAAGAAAAACGAGACGTAAGTTTCGGTAAATCGTTAAAAATTGATCTTTGATAGAAAGTTTCTCATTTTTCAGTGATTTACTATCAACAAGTGGAGTTGATAAGCTTAATTCAGCCCTTCCTAAAAAGAGAATGAGAGCTGACACTAGGAAAAATATGGCATTGATTCCCGCTACGAGCGAAAAGTTCTGTGTCGACAGCCCTAATAGCCAAACTCCGAAAGCCTGCCCACCAATCGCAGAGATGTAGGTAATAAACTGCGAAAAGGAATAGGCCTCCATCAGATCTGGCTCTGCTACTTTTTCTTTAACAAGAGGCATTCGCAAGCCACCAGCAAAATCACTAGCTACATCACTAATAACATTGATGAGACAAAGGATCGAAAAGGCAAAGAAACTAGCTTGCTGAACAACTAGGGTTGCTAGAAAAAATAAAACCGCCTGAAACAAACCACTATAGACCATCCATTTGACCTTGTCCCTCGTGTAATCTGCCCGAATCCCTACAAAAACTGTAAAGAGAGTCGGAAGAATCATGACAATATTCGCCATAGCAACAGCAAAAGATGCTTGTGGTAGAGTCGATGCATAGACGATAAAAACCAAGTTGAAAATCGAAGCACCAAAAGCATTGAAAAATCGTGATAAACTCAAGACTCTGTAAGCTTGATTTCTTAGTAATAGCTTCATATAGATTCCTTTCTTTCTCACATACTATGGTAGCTCCAGTATAGCATCAAGAATCTCTCGAGAATAATTTTTTGAATATATGCAACAGACTAAACAAATAACGAAACCGATAGAATTCATCTAATGCTAATAAGTATCTTCCCAATCCTATCGTTTCAATTTAATTTATCTAGTTGCAGATACTCAACACTCTATAGCGCTTCTATAATAATCTGCAGATTTTCTACAACCAAGCATCTCGAAAATACGGACAGCGTCCTCCATTTTTCTCTGCCCTTCCTCCGCTCTTCCTTGCCTACTATCAAGCAAACCTTCTGCCCATAGGTAGACTATTCGAAAATAAGTTTCATTTTCTTCAAAGAAGTTCTTTTCAATTTGTTTTTTGAAATAAAGGGCATTGGTAAAATCATCAACTTCAATACAGACCATAAAAGCATTAAGGAGCAGGGTGTGCATCATATTTCGATTTTTACCAACTCCTTGCAAAAAATCTGACTTCCGTAACATTTCCCGAGTGTACTTTGTCAAAAGCTGGACTGATAAAAGAGGAGAACAGGAGGAAAAGAATGAAAGTTCATAGAGCCCCCAAATTTCAACAGAAAATAGATACTCATGTAGGACTCTTTCTTCCTCAGCAGTCAATGTAACCGTCTCATCAATAGCTTTCATATAGGATTTTATCAAAATCGCATTGAGAATGTGTTGCTGTCTATCTTTTGAAAAAGGAAGTTGTTGATATTCTCTCTGGTAGAGAGTGCGCAAGGATGTCATATCTTGAGGGTCAATAACCTCAACTATTCTGTTTCTAAATTCAGAATAGGCATCCTGATGAAAACCTCTCGCCAAAAATAACAATTCTTCCATACTCGCATGAATATTCTCCAAAGCTGTTATTAACTTTGGGGCAGATATTTCACTCTGATCATTTTCAAAACGCGACAATAAGGATGCTGAAAAGCGTCCACCTGTTGCTTTTCTCAAGGAAATTTTTCTTGATTCTCGTAGCTCTTTAAAAACTTTTCCTAAATTCTTCATCCTCTTACCACTCGTCTTTTATTTTTTCCTATTTTACCACATTTCCTAATAAATACTAGTTCCAAGCTAGCATTTACAATCTGAGCCAGGCATGATACAATGAATAACATCAGATATACGAAGGAGAACTTATGAAAAAGAATATCTTGACAACCCTTGTAGCTGCTCTTGTCTACTTTCTCTGTATCGGAGTGGGTGTTCTACTAGGAAACCTTGTCGACCACACTGGAAATATGTTTTACGCCCCTGCCTTTTCTGCTCTTGTGGGTGGTAGCGTCTATATGATCCTTTTAGCAAAAGTGCCTCGTTTTGGAGCGATTACTACGATTGGCCTCGTTATCTCTCTCTTTTTCCTCGGGAGCAAGCATGGTGCTGGAGCCTTTCTGCCAGGAATTATCTGCGGTCTTGCAGCAGATGGCATCGCTCATCTTGGCCACTACAAAGATAAGGTTAAGAACCTTCTTTCCTTCCTAGTTTTTGCCTTTGGTACTACTGGTCCCATCCTACTCATGTGGTTGACCCCTCAAGCCTATATCGCAGCTCTAATCGCTCGTGGAAAATCTCAGGACTATATCGATCGCATTATGGTTGCACCGAATCCTGCTAATATCCTCCTCTTTATCACAAGTATTCTCATCGGCGCTTTACTTGGTGCCCTGATTGGACAAGCACTTAGTAAAAAATTCGCAGATAAAATGTGATAGAAAAAGAGCCACACGGCTCTCAGTAGGTAGACAAACCCTTTCCATAATTAAAAATTGCCCCTATAGAGGTTGGTTACCATATAGTGAAAACTCTTAGAATTGCTGTTCTATGCTCTTTTTATACTCAATGAAAATCAAAGAGCAAACTAGGAAACTAGTCGCAGGCTGTACTTGAGTACGGCAAGGCGACGTTGACGTGGTTTGAAATTGATTTTCGAAGAGTATTAAGAGTTTTTTATTTTCTCTAATAATAGAAAAAGATTGAAGAAAATTGTCCACAACGAACTTTTTCTTCAATCTGAGAGCCAGCTGGCTCTTTTTTATTTATGACTTAATTTCTTGGTCAAGAAGTCTCCCAAGAATTGGATTGTAAAGATAATCAAAATGATAATGATAGTTGCCAAAATGGTCACATCATGATTGTAACGGTTAAATCCATAGGCGATAGCTACGTTACCGATACCTCCAGCCCCAACTGCTCCCGCCATGGCTGTTTCACCGACTAGTGAGATCAAGGTTACAGTCGTCACACGGATCAAATCCGGTAGACCTTCCGATAGGTAAACACCCACGATATCCCAGAATGTAGCTCCACTGGCTTGAGCTGCCTCAATGACACCTCCGTCAAGCTCTGCCAAGACTACTTGCACCTGACGAGCAAAGAAGGCAAATACTGCAAAAGATAGTGGTACGATAGCCGCATTTGGTCCAATACTTGTCCCTACGATTAGGTGTGAAAAGGGTGACAAGACAGCCAAGAGAATGATAAATGGCACCGCACGGAAGATAGAGGTAATCTTATCCAAAATCCAGAAAACGACCTTATTTTCCAAGACACCACCTGGCGCTGTCAAGACAAGGAAAAGCCCTGCAACTAGTCCCAAGAATCCTCCAATGATAAAGGAAAGAACCGTCATATAAAGAGTCAAGTAGATAGCTGTGCCCCAGCCAGCCTGACCAGACCAACCCATCTTGTAGACGTTTGGTAAGTATGCTTTAATCAATTCTGCCATCTTACTGTCCTCCCTTCAATACTTTTAGTTGCACACCAGCCTCACGGATAGCGTCTTGAGCGTTTGCCAAGTCTTCTTTTTCACCTGACAAGACCACAACCAATTCTCCAACAGGAGTGCCATCGAGGATTTCGATATTTCCATAAAGGATATTGGCCGTTACTTGGTAGTGCTTGTACAATTCATTTAAAAGTGGCTCGTCTGTTGAAGCGCCTGCGTACTTGAGTTGCACCAAAATGCTGTTTTCAGATAAGTGCTCTACGATTTCTTGTTTCTCAATCTTGACCATAGCTTCATCGATACCTGTCGCAGTCGAGATAAAGTCCTGAGTCAATGGCTGCTTAGGATCTGAGAAGATTTCAAGAACGCTACCTTCTTCAATCAATCGACCATCCTGCATCACTGCTACACGGTTAGCAATATCTTTGACAATCTGCATCTCGTGTGTAATCAGGACAATGGTCAAACCTAGTTTACGGTTCAATTCTTGCAAGAGTGACAAGATTTGTTTCGTTGTCTTTGGATCCAGAGCTGAAGTTGACTCGTCTGAAATCAAGATTTTTGGATCATTGGCCAAGGCACGCGCAATAGCCACACGTTGTTTTTGACCTCCAGATAGTTGTGAAGGATAGTTTTCGGCACGGTCAGCCAAGCCCACCAAGTCCAACAACTTAGCTACTTTAGCCTTCTTTTCTTCCTTGCTGAGTCCAGAGTGTTTAAGGGCAAAAGCTACATTTTCCTCTGCTGTTTTCTGGCTCATGAGGTTAAAGTGTTGGAAAATCATCCCGATATCCTGACGTTTACGACGCAACTGCTCCGCCGTCAAGGTGACCTTACCATCAAAAATCACATCGTCATCAATGGTGATTTTTCCTGCAGATGGTTTTTGCAAGAGGTTAATCACCCGTACTAGGGTTGATTTCCCTGCTCCAGAATATCCAACGATTCCATAGATATCCCCTTCTTGGATGTGAATGGTCACATCCTTGACCGCTGTGATAGTTCTCTTCTTTTGGTGAAAAGTCACATCAATCTGATCTAACTTGATAATATCTCTACTCATAGCTTCTAATCAGCTCCTCTACTAATTCAATATGGGTGTAATAATCGGCGATTCGCACGTTTTCATCTCCACCATGATCTCGGCTATTGGCATTTCCTAGACCAAAGGCAACCATAGGTACTTCTAAAGCATCAAAGACCGTATGCATAGGTCCTGTCCCAGCTGTAGTCGGCAAGACTGAAACGCCCTGTGGATAGAACTTCTTGGCCAACTCGATCACATTGAGAATGGCCGGCGCACTCATGTCACTTCGATAGCTCATCTCACCCAAGGTATAGTACAATTCTACCTTATCAAAGCCGTTTTTGTCTAGTTGTTTCCGGATTTTCTCCAAAACATCATGGGGTTCAAGTCCTGGAACCAAACGAACTTCCAACTTAGCACTGGCTTCTGCAGGCAAAATTGTTTTAACCCCTTGCCCTTGATAACCTGACTGAATCCCTTCGATATTGAGTGCTGGTTCAAAGAAGAAACGTTTTAGAAAGGCTGTACGTTCCTCTTGTAAAAGTGGCAATTCCAAGCCATAAATCTGACTGATTTCCTCTGGATTGCCTTGGGCATAGGTATCCACCAAGGCTAACTCGCGTTCATTTGGCACTTGTACATCATCGTACAAACCTTCTACCAAGATACGGCCGTCGGCAGCGCGAAGACTTGTCAAAGCTTGAATGAGATACCATGGAGCTGACTCCAAAATACCACCATAGCTAGAATGAATATCCACATCAGCACTCTTAACCTTGGCATCAAAGGTCACAATTCCCTTATTACCACCTGAGATTTCTAATTGCTCCAAGGCATTTTTGGTTCCCTGTTCCCAGACTAACAAGTCAGCGCCTCGTAACTTATCTGCGTGCTTTTCTAGGTATTTGTCCAAGTCAACAGAGGCTGACTCCTCTGCCCCTTCCATGATAAAGCTGATGTTAACAGGGAGATCGTCATGATGCTGCATGTATTTTCTCAGAGCACTGAGTCGTGCAGTGATATGCCCCTTGTCATCATCGACTCCTCGTCCGTACATAATACCATCGCGAACAGAAAGAGTAAAAGGATCCTCAGTCCACACTTGGTCACCATCAGCTGGTACCGTATCATAGTGGTTGTAGAAAATGATGGTCTTAGCATCTGGTCGTGAACTCTTGAAATGCGCCATGACAAAGGGTGCCGTATAACTCTCATCAATCTCAACCTCTGCACCTACACGCTTGAAAATTTCGCCTAGATAACGAGCCACTTCTTTAAGGCCGACTTGTTGGGCAAAGACTGATTTTTTAGAAATCAAGGTACGCAAAACTTCAAAATAATGTTGCGCTACATGATCCTTTTCAAACTTTTCAATTTGTTCTTCTTGGCTAGGGAAAACCATTTTCTCTCTACCTTTCTACTAGGACTTGTACCTTTGGAATCAATACAAGTGGATATTCCTTTTCTTTAGTCTCTATATAAAAGCAAGAGGTGGAAAAATCTCTCCCACCTCCCTGTGTTTATTACCAAACTGGTTGATCCAAGCCGTCTGAAGTTTCTTCGATGACTTTTTTCACTTCGTCAGTGTGGTAAGCTGCGATAATTTTCTTGATTGCATCAGCTTTAGGTGATGATTCCCAATCTTTTTTCGCAACGATGATGTTATACCATTGTTTTGAGTTTTCATCAGCTTGCTCTTTAAAGAGTGCTTTCTTGTAGTCCAATTTTGCTTCTGTAACGAAAGTATTGTTTACAACAGCCGCATCTACTGATGACAATGAACGAGCTGTTTGGCTTGCGTCCAATTCAGTAATTTTCAAGTTCTTTGGATTTTCTGTGATGTTTGCGATTGTCGCAAGAGCAGTTCCTGAAACGTCCAATTTGATCAAACCAGCTGATTGAAGCAAGTAAAGAGCACGGCTTTCGTTTGTAGCATCGTTAGGTACAGCAATTTCTCCGTTTGCTGGGATGTCTTCGACTTTAGTGTACTTGTTTTCACTTCCATTCAATCCTGAGTAAAGACGGATTGGTGAGATGTAAGTATCAGCAATCGCTACAAGGTCTTTACCGTTTTCTTTGTTCCAGTTGTTCAAGAAGTTGTAGTGTTGGAAAGCATTCAAATCTACTTCACCATCAGCAGTTGCTTTGTTTGGTTGTGAGTAGTCTGTAAACTCTGTGAATTCCAATTTAATTCCGTCTTTTTCAACTAATTCTTGAACTTTGTCCCAGCGTGCTTCTTCTGAACCGCTACGGTTAACAGTCGCAATTTTAACTGTAGTTGCATTGTCTGCTTTCTTTTCTGAATTTCCGCAAGCTGCAAGTGCAAGGCCTGCTACTGTAGCGATAGCTGCTACGCCTAACCATTTTTTGATTTTCATGATTCTTTCTCCTTTAAAAATAATACCGTAATAGTATCTCATACTTTATTTGATTTAGCAAATTGTTTTAAGATAGGCAGACATATAGTTTGAAACTATATGCCTAAAAGTTACAAAATCATCCACCTACGAGAGAATGGATGATTTACAAACTTATTTGATGTCAGCTTCTGCTGGGAGGTAAGAACCACCAAAGAACTGTTGAGATAGCTTTTCAAGGGTTCCATCTTTATATAATTCTTGGATGCGTTTGTCCACAAATGCCTTCAACTCATCTTGACCTTTTGCAAGAAGTGGGTAAACGTAAGGTTGTTGGTCACTTGGAAGTTCGATGACTTTCAAGTTATCCAAACCTTGGTCCTTGATGACTGTCTCTACACCGATTTTATCAAAAATCTTGTAGTCAAATCGGCCATCACTCAAACGTACCATGATTTGTTGGAAGTCCCCTTTAACGTAGTTAAGGATAGTTGGGTTATCTGAGTGTTGTTTGTTGTAGTCTTCTAGCTGTTTAGCAGATGTTGTTCCTTGAACAACTTCTGTTGATTTTCCACCGATATCATCAAACGATTTGATGCTAGAGTCATCTTTTTTCACTACAAGAACGTTAGGGTTTTTAGCAGTTGGAGCTGCATAAAGGTATTTTTCAGCACGTTCTTTAGTGTAGCTGATGTTGCTAACAGCCATTTGGTAACGATCAGCATCAAGTCCTGCAAAAACACCTGACCACTCTGTCTTCTCAAACTTGACAGTATACTTGTCAGAATCTTTAAAGATAGCGCGAACCACTTCAATCTCGTAACCAGTCAATTCGCCATTTTCTTCATAGTTGAATGGTTTTGGTGTAGCATTGGTTACAACGATAATTTCTTTTTTACTAGATGTTGCTTCACCAGATGCAGCATCTTTCTTTTCACCGCCTGAGCAAGCTACCAATACACCTGCGGCTACAAGCCCTAGAGCAGCAAGGGATGAATATTTAATAATTTTCTTCATAATATTTCCTCCAAAATAGAATATAGTCTTATCTTAACAGAAAAAAAGCAATTACGCAATTATATGATTTCTATCTTTGCCATAAGTTTTCTTTATAGCTGATTTAAAAGACCAAACGTAGGACTGCTATCAAGATTACTCCAAAGAGAACAGTTCCCACCAGATTGCGGTAACGAAAGGCTACAAAAGCCGTTGGAAAGACTGCTAAAAAGTCTAACCACTTTATCTGCGGGAAACTTCCAACTTTTCCTGTCCCCACACTTGAAAGAATCAAGGCAAAGATAATAGAAACTGGTAGAAATTTCAAAAAGCGCTCTACGATAGGCGGCAAACCCTTGTACTTAGCAAGGATGAAAGGAATCACTCTCGGAATCCAAGTCACCAAGCCAGAAAAGACAATTGCTAATAAAATATACTTACTGACCATCTAACATCACCCCCATTGTACATCCAAGCAGTGTCGCAAATAGGACAGCTAGCGATTGAGACACCACTGTCAAGAGTATAAAGAAAGAAAGGGCAACAACTCCTAAAATGATGAAGAGGTTGCGCAGGGGAATCCGTTTTTGCATAATCTGGAACTGAGAAGAAAAAATCCCGATAAACATTCCGACTAAGGCAAAGTCAAGACCAAAAATCTCAGGATTTGGCAAAAGACCACCTAGAGCCGTTCCGACAACCGTTCCCACAAACCAAGCGACATAGCTATTAAGATTATTCCCGTGCATCCACATAGGATTAACCTTGTCCGTATGGACCAGCTCGCCCATCAAAACACCATAGGTCTCATCGGTCAAAATACTAGACATGCCGATATTGTGCCAGAGACTGGTATGACGGAAATAGGTAGACGCATGCAAGCTCAATAAAAAGAGGCGTAGATTGATCAAAAATACCGTCATGGCAATGGCTGCAACAGGCGCTTGAACTGCAATCAAAGCTATCATAGCAAACTGAGCACTACCCGCATAAACAAAGAGACTCATCAAGCCCATTTCGACAGGGGTTACGTAGGGCGCACCGATAATCCCACAGGCAAGACCGATACTAACATATCCTAGGGCAGTCGGCATAGCTGCCTGGACACCTTCCCAAAATCCTTTTTCTTTCATAGATTCCTCGCTAATCATTCCTTCGTGACTGCTTTCTAAACAGTCACAGCAAAAATTATTATAACATATTCGTAAAATAGAAAAAAGTATGCTGATTGACAAGAACAGAAAAAGACTGGAAACCAGCCTCAAACACATATTATACAAATTCTCCGTTAAATACTTTCACGAATATTCAAGAGCATGACAAAGGCAACTAGAAGGAATAGCAATAAAACAGAGCTAACTGCCAGAGTTCCAAAGCTAGTAGCAATGGTTACCAAAGCTATTGTAAATAAGCTAGGTAAAACAACCGTAATGGCGCCGATAGAGGATTGAACCGCTCCCATTGACTCCTCAGGTATTTGTTTAAAAACGAGTTCCTGTAGTCGAGGAGAGAGAACACCTGCAAAAAAGGCATCCAAAGCACTAAAGATGAGAATCCAGTCAAAACGAACTATCGCAAAGCCAACTAAAAGGAGTAATTGGATGGCAAGTGAGGCATATAGAGCTAGTTTTATGGAAATTGTATTTTTCAGATAGCCACTCACAAAACTTCCGACAATAAGGGCTGCTAATTCCAGAGTGGAAAGCAAGGCAAGAGATTGACCTGTTTGTAAATTCAAAAAGGGTTGATTCCTTAAAAACAGAGTAGAAACAGGAACTGTAACATTTATCACTGCTTGACTAATAGAGATAATAAACAAAACTAAGAGCACCTGATTCATATTCCATATCAATTTCGATGATTGAACCAAATGCTGGCAAAAGGATTTTACAGAGAGCCCTTCTTGATAGCTAATAATTTTTTCTACTTTCAAGAGGTCATTTTTTATGAAAAGAATACCTAAAAATGCGATTAAAAAGGTAAGAGCGTTCAGTAAGGAAATAAACTGGATGGATAGAATACCTAGTAAGACTCCTCCTAGAATATTACTGATTGTTTTCACTAAACTAACAGTTGACTGTTTAAATCCAATAGCTTCTGCCAGATGTTCTTGCCCAATAATTCTAATGAAAATCGGAGTGAGCATGGCGCCTGAAAAATAACTCAATGTGTCAGACAAGAGGTTAATCAGACAAATAAATGCTACTAATAGCAAGGAAAAGGACTGCCCTGAAAGCGATAAGGACACTATAGAGTAAAGCAAAAATTTTGCAAAACTAATGACTGTATATTTCAAAACACGATGGTCTTGAAAATCCGCCAAAACTCCCAGAAAGATTTGTAGAACTTGAGGAAGGGTTTCTGAAATCGTGATGAGTAAAATCGCCAAAGGGGCAAAAGAGGCATCTGCCACATAATTTAAAAAGGCCAGATAAAAAATCGTATCCCCAACCGTTGAAATCCACTGGTTGATAGTTAATTGTCTAAAATCTCTATTTTGAAGAAATACTTTCATCACAACTCCTTTTTAAATTCAAATGGGAATCTTTTCCCAAGGATAGACCAATAAATCCCTAGATTTCCGATACCAAAATCAAATAATGTATCTGAACTTTCTTCACATTCAAATACCAAAATACCATTTTTATCTCTTTTGGATCTACTTAATAAAAACTCAATCACATTCTCACTCACATTTAAATTATCCTGATAGTTTAGAGTTTGCAACAAACTGGATAAACCATGACAATAACAACTTGACTGAATAAGATTGAATTTGGAAGCAAGTTATTGAAACCTTGAAATTATTTTTGAATACCTTTTGTCATATAATAATTCAAAATAAAGTAAGATCCCTGAAGTTCCTTCGCACCACGATGGGGACTTTTCCCTTTATTTACAATTCTCAAAATCCACTAAAATAACAAGGGCAGAATTTGACCAATGGCATTATTAACTATATGCAGTCCAATAGGCCAATAAATAGACTTTGTCACTCTAAAAAAGACTGCCATTATTAGACCACCACCCATATATACGAAAAAGTCTGTCAAGACCCAACCATGACTACTGATATGCAAGATTCCAAATAAAGCAGCCGAACCAAGCACATCCAGTCCCCACTTCTTCCCTTTTTCCAGAGCTGTCATCACCAATCCACGATAGATCATCTCTTCAAAAATGGGACCTGCAATCACGGGATAGAAAAAATACATCAAAAATGCCGTAGCTCCTGTAAAAGTAGGAAGATCCAGTTGATAAGAAATTTCATTTTGGGTGGACGGGAAAATAAAAAATGTAACGAAATTCCAAACAAAAAAAGCCAGAAGAGCTAAAAAGGAATAGAAAAGATAGGACACTTTAAATTTTCTGCTATTGATTTGTTGCCATTTTCCTGACCAAATCATGACAATAAGAGCAAGCAAAACTACAAGAAAATTTAACATCATATCCGAAAAGTAATAGCTAAAATCAGATAGACCAGCAGCCAAGTCGCTGTGTAAAACCAGACGGATGAAGAACTGGTCCGCCATGATAAGTAGAATAGCTACAAACAAGTAGTAGCGTGAGATTATCTTTTTCATATATCACCCTTCTAAAATCCAAACACCAATAAACTAACAATAAGCAAGAAGGTATTCCATGAAGCATGTAAAGCTATAGTCCAATAAATAGAGCGTGTACAGCGAAACATCATGCAAAATATCAAGCCCATTACAAAGTAGAGTATGAAATCTGTCGTTATCCAACCATGCTGTAAAACATGCATAGCGCCAAATATGGCAGCAGAAACAAGAACATCAATATAGTAGTTTTTAAATTTAGACAAGCTTGTCATCAAAAAACCACGACACACGATTTCTTCTGCTACAGGTGCGATAAGGCTACCGTAAAGTACACGCGTAATAAAATAGCTAATTCCTGTCAAACTGGTGGCTACTTCCACTACCGTACTTCCATTTTGCGTACGAGGAAAGATACGTGTTGCTAGATTTGCCCAAACAAATAATAAGAAAAAAGAAAGAATAAAAACACCCAGGTAAGACCAACGAAACTGGAAGCGACCACATTCTTTCCAATGTTCACTTTTGACAAAAATAATTGTAGATACAGTTCCCAGGATAAGTACCAATAAAACCTGGAACACATAGTAGATCTCATCAGACAAAGCTACAGTAAAATCTAAGTCTGGTATGACATTAAAAATGAGGTAATAGGTCAAAAGCAACAAGCCAGTTGCTAGATGAAATTTCATTTCTTTCATTCTCTTCATTGAATCAACTCCTATAGTATTCTATCTTCTACTATGCTTAAACAACTCAACTGATGGATCTACAGCCCAAGCAAAAGCACCTCGACGAGGAGTCTTCCCTTGATTTATGATTCTCAAAATCCTCTAAAATAACAAAGGAAGTATATGCCCGATACCGTTATAGACTATATGTAGTCCAATAGGCCAATAAATAGACTTTGTCACTCTAAACAAGACCGCAAATATGATACCGCCACCCATATATACGAAAAAGTCTGTCAAGACCCAACCATAATCACTGATATGCAGAATTCCAAATAAAGCAGCAGAACCAAACACGTCCAGTCCCCATTTTTTCCCTTTTTCCAAAGCGGTCATCACCAATCCACGATAAATCATCTCTTCAAAAATGGGACCTGCAATCACAGGATAGAAAAAATACATCAAAAATGCTGTAGCGCCTGTAAAAGTTGGAGCAGCGAGTTGGTAAGCAAGTCCATTTTGGGTAGGTGGGAATAGGAAAAATTTGATGACATTCCAAATAAATAAAGCAAGAAAAGCTAAAAAGGAATAAAAAAGATAGGACCCTTTAAATTTTCTACTGTTGATTTGTTGCCATTTTCCTGACCAAATCATGGCAACAAGAGCAAGCAAAACTACAAAAAAGTTCAACATCATATCCGAAAAATAATAGCCAAATTTAGATAGACCAGCAGTAAAATCGTTGTTTAAAACCAGACCACTGAAGTACTGGTAAACAATGACAAGTAGAATGGCTACAAAAAAGTAGTAGCGTGAGATGATCTTTTTCATATTTCACCTTTCTAAAATCCAAACACCAATAAGCTGACGATAATTAAAAAGCTATTCCACAAGATGTGAAGGGCCATTGACCAATAAATTGAACGTGTATAACAAAAGAGCATACAGAGTATCAGACCTGCTCCTGCATAAACGATGAAGTCTGTTAACACCCATCCATATTGTAAAACATGGATGAGACTAAAGAGTGCGGAAGAAATGATGATGTCAATATAGTGTTTTTTAAATTTAGATAGGGCTGTCATCAGAAGTCCACGGAAAACTAACTCCTCAACTATCGGAGCAATGAGACTACCATATAAAATGCGCGTTATAAAGTAACTAATTCCTGTCAAATTAGCTGCTTCTTTCACAATTGCACTCCCATTTTGCGTACTAGGAAAGATCCGAGTCGTTGTATTTACCCACAAAAACATCAACATAAAGGAAAGAAAGAAGATACCCAGATAGGACCAACGAAACTGGAATCGACCGTACTCTTTCCAGCGTTGACTCTTTACAAGAATGACAGTAGCAACAATTCCCTCAATTACTATCAATAAAATTTGCATCCCATAAAATCCAAAATCGGATAACTGGTTCACTGAGTCTAATTTTGCTACAAGATTAAAAATCAAGTAATAGGACACGAGCACTAAAATGGTCTCTAGATAAAATTTCGTTTCTTTCCTTTTCATAGTTGATCCTTTTAAGTTTTATTTGCGTCTTCTTTCAGCCAAACCTACCCAGAGTCCTTTCATCCAATCAAAAGCTCCGTAAGGGCTTGGTCCAATACCTCCGCCTCCCCAAATCGGTAAAGCAATTCCACCACCATTGCCTGGATTAACCACAAGGTTTCCTCCATAAACTGTCTCCAACTCCACTTCTGTTAGTTCCATTGTTTCTGCAAATTGTAAATTCAACATTATTTACACTCCTTCAATTATTTTATTCGTAAACCACTTCTGCGACCTAGGATTTACTTCAAGTGCTTTACAAGAATAGTATAGCACGGAAATCAGTCTATTTTGGAAAATCGCATATTTGATATTTTTTCTTATAGAAATTTCATTTTTGCGATTTTTGTCGATTTGACTCTTTCACTGGTATAATAAAGATGCTATCAACAAGGAGGGAAACGATATGAAGAAAAGAAAAATTCAACTAATGCTTCTACTCATTTCAGAGTGGGTTATTATCATTCCATTTCTAGCTAATCAATAAGTGCTTTGTATTGCTGTAAGCGTAATTCAAAAAGGGCTGTTAATTGTGGGTTTTCTAATATTTGTAGAGATTGGATAAAATGTTCAATCTCTTTTTGATTACTTCCCTTGGTCTGAAGGAAAACACTCAATTTCTTTAAAAATTGCCACAGTAATTTCTCAAAAACATCGTACGGGCGAAGTATGCTCTCCAACTCAAATTCAAATAAAGTTTCCTCGTAGCAACTCAAAACTTTTTACCAAAATCAAATACTCTGGAATTTTCATCTTTTTAAATCCTAGTGCAAGAACATAAGTATTTGACCAATACCATTGTAGACTATATGCAGTCCAATAGTCCAATAAATTGACTTTGTTGCTCTAAATAAGACTGCAAATATGAGACCACCACCCATATATACGAAAAAGTCTGTCAAGACCCAACCGTGATTACTAATGTGCAAGACACCAAATAAAGCAGCCGAACCAAGTACATCTAGTCCCCATTTCTTGCCTTTTTCCAGTGCTGTTATCACCAATCCCCGGTACATGATTTCTTCAAAAACAGGAGCCAGTACGACAGGATAGAGAAAGAACATCAAAAATGCTGTAGCCCCTGTAAAAGTCGGAGCGTAATGTTGATAAGAAATTGCATTTCTAGTAGGTGGAAAAAGAGAAAAGGTAACTCTATTCCAAAGGAACAACAAAAGAAAAGCCAAGACACAATAAAACAAATAGGACCAACGAAACTTCTTACTGTTAATTTCCTGCCATTTCCTTGACTGAACCATGAAAATAAGAGTAATAAGAATTACAAGAAAATGCAATGTCATATCCGACAGATAATAGTCAAAGTCAGATAGTCCAAGGGCAAAGTCGCTATGTAAAATCAGACCACTGAGATACTGGTAAGCAATGACGAGTAGCATTGCTACAAAAAAATAGGAATGTAAGATTATCTTTTTCATTCTATTTTCTCCTATACTATGAAATAAAGACAGCCCCTACCCAAGAAAAAGGCAAGGGCTTTAAATATCAATAACGACGTCTAGTCTCAGGAGCTGGAGGAGCAAAGTTAAAGTAGTTTGGCCATAGAGGACTTCCTCCACCAGATTCCAATGGAGGATATGCTCTTCCTCCATAAACCTTCTCCAATTCAGCTTCTGTCAATTCCATTGTTTCTGCAAATTGTAAATTTAACATCTTTTACACTCCTTCAATTATCTTAATTTATAAACCACTTCTGCGACCTAGGATTTGCTTCAAGTGCTTTACAAGGACAGTATAACACGAAAAATTCCATATTTTAAAAAATCGCATATTTGACATTTTTTCTGGTAGGAATTTCACATTTGCGATTTTAGTAGATTTGATTATTTCACTGGTATAATAAAGTTATTACTAACAAGGAGGGATATAATGATGAAAAAAAGAAAAATCCAACTGATACTCCTGCTTATTTCGGAGTGGGTTATCGTCTTCCCGTTTCTAATTAATCGATAAGTTCTTTGTATTGCTGAAAACGCAATTTAAAAAGTTCTGATAATTGTGGGGTTTCTAATATTTGCAGAGATTGGATAAAGTGTTCAATCTCTTTTTGATTGCTTCCCTTGGTCTGAAGGAAAACACTCAATTTCTTTAAAAATTGCCATGATACTTTCTCAAAAACATCATACGGGCGAAGCATACTCTCCAACTCAGCTTCAAAGATTGGGATGTAAGAGAAAAGTTTGCGCTCCATGAGCTCTGAGATGATATTTAGAAAGCAACTTTTCATATACAGTCTATTGTGTGCCAATTCTTTAAATTCCTTGGATTTTTCGAGTAAAGAGGTGGATAAAAAGATCAAATCTTGATTGCTCAAGAAAGGCATGGTATTGCAAAAGATATAGAGTTCAAACCAGGTCCAAGACTCGATAGCATAGAGATAGGTAGTCAAAAACTCACTATCCTCCTCTGCAAGTGGGTAGCTTTTATCTAGTGAATGGATAGCATCTTTAATCACAATAGCATTCAAACGACGATAAGTCTGCGCCATCTGTTCTTGCTCGACTTCTTTCAACAATTGCTCTAAACCAGCTATATCTTGATGGGCAAAGCGATCCACAATCCTTCTACCAAATCGCATATGTGGAGATTCTTGGTAGTTGTTGAGCTTGTGCCCAAACTCATCAAAGGTCACATTTATCCCTTGGATGGCTAGAATCAGCTTATCTGCAGACAGCATAGACTGACCTAACTCAAACTTGGATAGCTGAGATGCTGTTAGTCCAGCACAAGCCACATCTGACTGCTTTAGCTTTCTTGCCAGTCGCAATTCCTTGTAAAATTCTCCTAATTCCTGTTTTTCAATCATTGCCAAACTCCCTTTTTAAAATTCCCTTTACTATTCTATTCGTAAAAACTTTTTACTTTTTTAACATATTATAAAATATTTTAGCAAAAAAGCCAGCTTCAAGCTGACTTTTCATTCTATAGTATCAAAAGCAAGGCTAGGTTTGGCATTTAGCTCCAAGCCTGCAAAGTTTTCTTTGTTCCACTCGCTGACGCTGGCATAGGCAATCATGCCTGCATTGTCTCCGCAAAGACGCAGAGGTGGAATGATGATCTTGACGTCAGTGATTTCAGCTGCCAAGCGTTCTCTTAATCCTTTGTTAGCTGCTACACCACCAGCCACGACTAGAGTTTTAACAGGATATTTCTCCAGGGCTTTCTTGGTTTTAGCCATGAGAATATCCATGACTGCAGCTTGGAAGGAAGCACACAAATCTTCTCTAGACAGCCTTTCTCCCTTTTGCTCGGCATTGTGGTGAAGATTGATAAAGGCAGATTTCAAACCTGAGAATGAGAACTCCAGATTGTCTTCCTTAATCATGGCACGAGGGAAATCATAAATATCCTGACCTTGATGAGCCAACTCATCAATCTCTCGACCTGCTGGATAGGTCAAGCCCATGACACGTCCGACCTTATCATAGGCCTCACCAACCGCATCATCACGGGTTTCACCAACAATCTTATAATCACCAGCCTCAGAAACATAGACCAACTCTGTGTGTCCACCACTGACTAATAGAGCTAGTAAGGGGAATTCCAAAAGCTCCACACTTTGAGCTGCCATGAGGTGGCCAGCCATGTGGTTAACGGGAATCAGCGGAAGTCCATGTGCCCAAGCAAAGGCCTTGGCAGCTGACAAACCAACAAGCAAGGCTCCGACCAAGCCTGGTCCGTAAGTAACCGCAACAGCTGTTACATCTTCTTCTGTAATCCCTGCTTCTGCCAGCGCCTCCTCGATACAGGCTGTAATGACCTCAACATGGTGACGACTAGCCACTTCAGGAACTACGCCCCCAAAACGTTTGTGACTCTCAATTTGACTAGCAATGACATTGGACAAGAGCTCGTCGTCGTTTTTCAGTACGGCGACACTAGTCTCATCACAGGATGTCTCAAATGCTAAAATATATCTATCCTTCATCTATTTCTCTCTTCATGATAATGGCGTCCTCGACTGGATCATGGTAATAGGCCTTTCGCTCAGCGATGACTGCCATCTTTTCTTTCTTATAAAATGCCTGTGCTCGTTGATTTGACTTTCTGACTTCGAGGAAAATCTCCTTATCTGTCGGTAATTGAGCAAATAAGGCTGACGCAATTCCCTGACCCTGATAGGCTCCTTTAACAGCAATTTGCAGGACTTCTGCTTCAAAGTTATTTTCCTGAACAGCTAAAAAACCTACCACTTCTGTCCCTTCATAAGCCAATGCATACCAGGTCTGGTCTTGGGACAGGTCTGCTTGGATTTGTTCCAACGTCCAAGGACTGACTAAATACACATCTACCATAACAGCGTAGATAGCTTGAGCCAAGTCAGGCTGCTGTTGGATTCGTTTAATCTCTATCATAGGCGTTTAATGTATGACTCACCAGACTCGGTGTGATTCTTGAGCCAGTTTTCCTCAGCTTCGACACGCTTAAGGTAATTCGGCACAAAATCATGCAAGGAGTCTGCTCCCTTGTCCCAGGCCCAAAGAGCAAGATCGGCTGCGTTTGGTAAGGTTTCTAGATAGTTGGCTTGTGGCAATTGTTCTTGGATTTGATCCACAAAGGCTCCCACTTCACCGACAAAGGTTACCTGATCAGCATCTTTGACTTGCTCTAGAACCTCCTCGAAAGACAGGTGAGCTTCGGGAAAGACAGGTTGAGCATTTTCATAAAATCCTGCATACACATTGTTACGGCGTGCGTCCATCAAAGGGACAACCAAACCTTCCTGCTGGCTCGGCACCAGGGCTAAAAGGCTAGACATCCCAACTAACTCGATGTTCAGAGTATGAGCCAAAGTCTTGGCAGTCGCTACTGCGATTCGCAAACCTGTGTAGCTACCTGGCCCCTCTGCCACTACGATTCGATCCAAATCCTTGGGTGTCAAATCCAAACTTGCCATCAAAAAATCGATAGCAGGCATCAGAGTGATACTGTGATTTTTCTTGATATTAATAGTCGTCTCGGCAAGAAGCTGCTTTTCCTCTAAAATAGCTAGAGAAAGAGCCTTGCTGGACGTATCAAAAGCTAATACTTTCATAACACATTCCTATCTTTTTGTCTGCTTACTATTATACTACAAAAGAAGGCGCATGGGAATTTTCTTTATCTTGAAACAAAATTGTCCTGCCAAACAGACAGGACGAGCATTTAAGTATTTAATCCAAAGTAAAATACAAACCAGACCACATAGGTTACAAGAAGGAGGAAAATGGAATACAGTGTTACAAAGCCAATCTTCCAAATGAGTTTGGCTTTCCGATACTCTAGCCGGGTATATAAAACATTTCCTCCGTAAACACAGGCAACAAAAATCATAAAAGCTACCAAACGAATACCGATAGCAAAAGTAAATAGGCCATTCATCTTTCAACCTACTTGATATGGAGACGTCTCTTATAACTTTATTATAGCACTTGCATCTGATGGCTTCAAATACTTATACAAGGTAAAATGAAACCCATTTCAAGCTCCTTACTTTCATGTTTCCTGCTTTTACTAATTCCCCTTTTTATGTTATAATTGAGATAATTGTAACGAATCAAGGTCAATAAAGACAAAAAATGAACTGGAATCAAACCAGCTTCAAACTGAGCATTTTTGAATATAGCTGACCTGAAAGCAGAAAGGAAACATATGATTTACAAAGTTTTTTATCAAGAAACAAAAGACCGTAGCCCACGTCGTGAAACAACACGCTCACTATACTTAGACATCGATGCTAGTTCAGAACTTGAAGGACGTATCGCTGCTCGCCAACTTGTCGAAGAAAATCGTCCAGAATATAATATCGAGTATATCGAACTCTTGTCTGACAAATTGCTAGACTACGAAAAAGAAACTGGCGCATTCGAAATTACGGAGTTCTAATATGGCCTACACTCTTAAACCAGAAGAAGTCGGCGTTTTTGCCATTGGTGGTCTAGGAGAAATCGGAAAAAACACATATGGTATCGAATATCAAGACGAAATCATCATCGTTGATGCAGGGATTAAATTCCCTGAGGATGACCTACTTGGTATCGACTACGTTATCCCTGATTACTCTTATATTGTAGAAAATATCGACCGCGTCAAGGCTCTCTTGATTACACACGGACACGAGGACCATATCGGAGGGATTCCTTTCTTGCTCAAGCAAGCAAACATCCCTATCTATGCTGGTCCACTGGCCCTTGCCTTGATCCGTGGAAAACTCGAAGAGCATGGACTTTTGCGCAATGCTACACTTCACGAAATCAACCACAACACGGAGTTGACCTTTAAAAACCTTAAAGCAACTTTCTTTAGAACAACCCACTCGATTCCAGAACCATTGGGAATTGTCATCCATACCCCTCAAGGGAAAATCGTCTGTACAGGTGACTTCAAGTTTGACTTTACACCAGTTGGTGAACCTGCAGACTTGCACCGTATGGCAGCCCTAGGTGAAGACGGAGTGCTTTGCTTACTCTCTGACTCGACCAATGCTGAGGTTCCAACCTTTACAAACTCTGAAAAGGTTGTCGGCCAGTCGATCATGAAGATTATCCAAGGTATCGAAGGACGTATCATCTTTGCATCCTTTGCCTCAAATATCTTCCGTCTCCAGCAAGCAACGGAAGCTGCTGTTAAGACTGGTCGTAAAATCGCAGTCTTTGGGCGCTCTATGGAAAAAGCCATTGTCAATGGGATTGAACTCGGCTACATCAAGGCGCCTAAAGGAACCTTCATCGAGCCAAATGAAATCAAAGACTATCCTGCGGGTGAGATTCTTATCCTCTGTACGGGAAGTCAGGGTGAGCCTATGGCTGCTCTCTCTCGTATCGCTAACGGAACTCACCGTCAAGTGCAACTCCAACCTGGTGATACCGTTATCTTCTCATCTAGCCCAATTCCAGGAAACACCACTAGTGTTAACAAATTGATTAACATCATTTCTGAAGCTGGTGTTGAAGTAATCCATGGTAAGATTAACAACATCCATACATCTGGACACGGTGGTCAGCAAGAGCAAAAACTTATGCTCCGCTTGATTAAGCCAAAATACTTCATGCCTGTTCATGGTGAATACCGCATGCAAAAAGTCCACGCTGGACTAGCGGTGGATACTGGCGTAGAGAAGGACAATATCTTTATCATGAGTAATGGTGATGTGCTTGCCCTCACTGCAAACTCTGCCCGTATCGCAGGTCATTTCAACGCCCAAGATATCTACGTTGATGGTAATCGTATCGGTGAAATCGGTGCAGCTGTGCTTAAAGATCGCCGAGATCTATCTGAAGATGGTGTCGTACTTGCTGTCGCAACGGTAGACTTCAAGTCTCAGATGATTATTTCTGGTCCAGATATCCTCAGTCGTGGATTTGTCTACATGCGAGAATCTGGTGACTTGATTCGCCAAAGCCAACGTATCCTTTTCAATGCAATTCGCATCGCTTTGAAAAACAAAGATGCCAGCGTCCAATCTGTCAATGGCGCTATCGTAAACGCCATTCGACCATTCCTTTACGAAAATACTGAACGTGAACCAATTATCATCCCGATGATTCTCACACCAGATGAAGAATAAGAAAAAAATTCTCTGAAATCGAATGACTTCAGAGAATTTTTATTATTTCACGACAAGCTCGTAACGAGTTTTGCTGGTGAAAGTTTCACCTGCTTTGAGAATGACTTGATCTTTAAGATCGCTATGAATAGCATCTGGTAAAGCTTGCGCTTCAAGAGCAATCCCATTGTGCTGAATCATTGGCTGACCAGCGATGATGACACTCTCATCCACAAAGTTTGCTGTGTAGACCACAAAGCAAGGAGCCTCTGTCTTAAAGAGTAAGAAACGACCTGAGTTTTGATCATAAAGGAAACCAGCATTGTCATGTCCTGCAGGTAGCGCAAATGGATGGTCCAAACCAGATACGAGTTGGATTTGCTCATCTTCTTCTGCAAAGATATCTTTCAACAAAGCACCATTGTAGATATGTTTAACCACATCACGGTTAGCATCTGGAGTTTTAGCTGGGACACCATCAGGAGCAATTGGATAAATCCCCTCAGTGTTCAATTGGAAGACATGGCGATCAACAGTCTGAGTGAAATCGCCTGACAGGTTAAAATAGCTATGGTTGGTTGGATTGACCAAGGTATCCTGGTCTGTCGTTACCTTGTAACTAACTTCGTAGGCACCACTTTCTTCCAAGTGGTAGCTAATCCAGATCTTAAGATTTCCAGGGAAACCTCCAGTCCCGTCTGCTCTTTCTGTGTAAAGAGTCAAACCATGATCATTCACTTCGACTAGCTCAAACAAGCTAGAATCCCAACCAGTTGAGCCACTGTGGTTACAGTTGCTAGCGTTGTTGACTTCTAGTTCATAGGTCTTCCCATTGAGTTCAAATGTTGCACCTGCGATACGACCTGCAACTGGACCTACACTTGCTCCATGTTTAGGGCTATTTCCCACATAGCTTTCGAAATCGTCAAAACCTAGGATAACATTGGCAAAATTGCCAGCCTTATCTGGAGTTACATAGCGTAAAATTGTTGCTCCATAAGTCATGATTTCCAGTTGGTATCCTGCCTCCGTTTCAAAACGGTAAGCGAGGACATCCTTGCCATCAACTTTCCCAAATACACGTTCTGTGTATGCTTTCATCCTTCTCTCCTTTTTCTAATTCAATTAAGTAAACAAACCATAGAAAGCGCATTCACGTTCTATGGTTTTATTGTATGATTTACAAACACCTTTGTCAAGAAACCATAAATATTTTCTTAACAAAAGTAATTCCTTCTATTTCTGATCTATGCTTCTACACGTTCAGTCCATGAAGTAGCTGTTGTTTGAAGTACTTTATTGAGTTCATCAATGTTTTCAAATCCAGTTGTACGAAGCCATTCGCGAGCTGCTGCTTCACCATCTTTGATGTAAGCTTCAACTGATCCAGCCCATGTTGCACGTCCACAAAGAACTCCGTTGAAGTTTGCGCCTGATTCGTGGGCAAATACAAGAGTTTCTTGGAAGAGTTTAGCGGATACACCTGCACTCAAGTAGATGTATGGAAGGTTAGTAGCTTCGTCCTGAGCTTTGAAGAAAGCAGCTGCTTCTTCACGTGTATGAACGATTTCGCCATCACCAAAGCCTTCAACGTATTTCACGTTAACTGGAACTTCCACTTTCAAGACATCAATGTTGAAACGTGGATCGGAGAAGACTTTCATAGCACCGATAACCTTACGTGGTTTTACTTTAGCGTATTCTGCAGAACCTGCATCAGCAATCTTTTCATCATAAGCCAAGATTTCAAGGAAGAATGGAATGTCTTCAGCCACACACTCAGAACCAATACGTTCGATGTAGGCTTGTTTTTGTTGGTTGAGTTCGTCAGAGCTATCTACGTCATAGTAAAGCAAGAACTTAACAGCATCTGCACCTTGTTCTTTGATACGTTTTGCAGACCAAACATCCAAGCAGTCTGGCAAACGTTTTGTGCTTGTTGTGTCGTATCCAGTTTTTTCATAAGCAAGGAGCAGACCTGCATTTGGAGCAAGTGCTTTGGTTGCTGGAAGACCATATTCAGGGTCAAGAAGCATTGATGAAGCATATTTTGTCAATTCATCTGCTACCAAGACTTTAAGTTCTTCCATTTGAGCTACTGTTGGCTCTTCTGTTTGGTATTGAGCCATGAGGCGTTTCAAAGCACCACGTTGGTCAAAAGCAAGAGCTGAGATGATACCATTTTCATCAGAGAGTTTTTGCATACAAGCAAGTTTATTTGGGCTTAATTTTAATTTACTCATAACTTTATCCTCTTTATTTAAACTCATGGATGATAACACCTTGAACTACACGGTTTACAGTACCAGTAGGAGATGGTGTATCTGGTCTGTTACCAACTTTAAGCGAAGTTAAGAGCGAGAACAGTTGACCATAAATGATGTAAGGGAAGACACGGTAAACATCATTCAGAACCCCACCGCATCCAAGTGCTACTTCCTTAACATTTTCAAGGCCGAAGGTCTGGTCACTCAATAGAACAACACGACGAGCAATTTGATCGCCAGCAACTTCACGAACCAAGTCCAAATCATACTTGCGAGTGTAGTCTGTGGTTGAACCAAATACCAAAACAACTGTATCTTCATTGATCAAAGATTTTGGACCATGACGGAAGCCAACTGGGCTTTCATACATAGTCGCTACTTGACCAGCAGTCAATTCCAAAATTTTAAGCTGTGCTTCGTGAGCAAGTCCGAAGAATGGGCCCGCACCTAAGTAGATGACACGGTTAAATTCTAGGTCAACCAACTCTTTGACATCTGCTACATTATCAAGGACTTTACGAGCTAAACTAGATAGCACTTCAAAACGTTCAGCTTTAACAGCAAATTCTGTTGGATCAAATACCAAAAGGGCTGTCAACATCATTGAAGTGAAGCTTGAAGTCATAGCAAAGCCAGCATCGTTAGAAGCAGCTGGTTGTAGCAACAAGAGGTTGCGGTCATCACCATGAGCTTGAAGAGCCAATTTCCCTTCAGCCGCACAAGTAATAGTCACTTGATAAAGCTCATCAACCAAGGCCTTAGCCAAGTCAACGGTTGCTACACTCTCAGGTGAGTTTCCACTACGTGCAAATGATACCAAAACAGTTGCCACGTCTTTTTTTAAATAAGTTTGTGGATTAGCTACGATATCAGTTGTCGCGATAGCATTGAAATTCCATTTACGTTCATCATAAACTTCCTTAAAGTAAGGAACCAGAGTATCACCTACATAAGCAGAAGTTCCAGCACCAGTTAGGATTACTTTGATATAGTCATGCTTATCTGCAATTCCTTGCAAGAAAGCTGCAATTTCATCACGTCGTGCTTGATAAGCTTCAAAAGCTTCTTTCCAAACATCTGGTTGTTGGTAGATCTCGCGTGTTGTGATTTCTGCCCCCAACTCAAGCAATTCTTCTTTTGTATAATCTAGCATTGAGTCCCTCTAATCTATTATTATATTATTTTTTATTTAAAATATGGGAATGGGAGTAAGCCCCATTCCCATGTATATTCTATATAAAATGCTCTAACGGTTTTCACGTTGTCACATCGTATACTCAATGAAAATCAAAGAGCAAACTAGGAAGCTAGCCGAAGGCTGTACTCAAGTACGGCAAGGCGAAGCTGACGTGGTTTGAATTTGATTTTTGAAGAGTATTATTCATCTTCATCGTCGTCGAAGCTTGCCAATAAATCATTAACTTTGACAATGCTCTCTGAAGCACGATTTTTATAATCTGCATCAGCGCCGGTTAGGCTCGCATTGATAAACTCAATCACCATTGGAAGATTCATTCCTGCGTAAAGTTCGATGTCACGACCTTCCATAATCAGACGGCTCACCACATTACATGGTGTTCCACCAAGGAGGTCAGCAAAGACTAGGAAATCATCCAAACCTTCGACAGCAGCTTCAAATTTCGCAGTGAAATCTTCTGGTCCATCTTCTGGAAGAAGAGCAACTGCATGAATATTTTCTTGTGGACCCATAATCATTTCTGTGCTACCTTTAAGTTCTTCACAGAAACGTCCATGGCTCACTAAAATCAATGATTTAGTCATAAATTATGCGCCCATTCCAAGTACAAATTTACCGATGAATGAAAGTCCAACTGCAAGAGCAATGATGATACCGATTGCTTTAGTTGAGTTCATACCTTTCTTACCAAGCAACCAGAAGATGAATGCTGTAAAGATTGCTGGAAGCAAGCGTGGGAAGATTGAGTTCAAGATGTCTTGGAAGTCAATCATTTTTTCACCGATTGGCAATTTGTATGAAATTTCAAAGTTAATCATTGTTGCTACAAGAGCACCCATCATGAACACACCAAGTACAGATGCAGCTTCAATCAAAGCTGTCAAAGTGCTTTGCATGTTGTTGATAAGGTTAACCCCTTCTTTGTATGCAAATTCCAATTGTTTCCAACGGAAGATGTCATACGCTACTGCAACTGCGATCCAAAGGAAGATACCCCAAGGTTGACCAGCGATAGCCATTGTTGCAGCGATAGATCCCATGATAGCAGGTACAAGTGAACCAAAGATTGTATCTCCAAGAGGAGCGAATGGTCCCATCAAACCTGTCTTGATACCGTTAACCGCATCTTTTGAGCCAACGCCATCTTTTTCTTCCATAGCAAGGTCAAAACCAGCGATGATTGTGTGGAAGAATGGTGAAGTGTTGAAGAATTGAGTATGAACTTTCATCATTTCTTTCAACTCAGGAGTTCCATCTCCATACATTTTACGCAATTGTGGCAAGATCATGTAAAGGTAACCTGATGCTTGCATACGCTCGTAGTTCCATCCCAATTGGAAAGTGAACAAGCTACGTTTGTTAATTTGATTAAAATCTTCTTTTGTTAATTTGTAATTAGAATTCGTCATCTTCAATTTCCCCACTTTCTGATGGTGTAGAAGGTGCTGCTACAGCAACTTTTTGGCTGTTCTTGAAGTGAACAACCGCAAGGAAGATACCTACGATAGAGATACCGATCATAGACAATCCTTTGAAGTTGTTGGCAAAGCCAATTTTTTCAGCAACGTCAGCAGGAAGAGTGCCAATGATACCAGCAACTGCTCCACCAAGACCTGTTACGTATGAGTAAAGAACAGTCAACATAGCTGTCAAACCGAATCCCATAGCAAGGTAGTGAAGGTTACGTTTAACTGGAAGGTAACGAAGCAAGATAGCGAATCCAAGACCTGGAAGCATACGACCTGCAAGAGTCAAACCGTCTGCAACCCATTGGAATTCTTTAACAAGGTTTACAACTGCTTGTACGAATTCTCCACCAAAAGCAAGGGCGAAGAATACTGGAAGGGCACGAGAAGCAGCCCATGGAAGCGCACCAAGAAGGTAGTTACGTTCGATTGCTTTATAGTCAAAGCGTTCGATCGCAGCATCAATACGGTGTGCGAAGAATGTAGTAGTCATACGACCAAGTACGTCGAAGTAAGTCAAAAGTGCCGCTACTGGTACAGCGATTGTAGTGATCGCAAGATCTGTTTCGATACCTTGTGAAACTGAGAAAGCTGTCGCAAGAACCGCACCAGAAGTTGCGTCGATACGAGAAGCACCACCGAAGGTACCTACCCCAAGGACAAACAACTGCAAGCTACCACCGATAAACAAACCAGTTGTCAAATCTCCCATGATCAAACCAGTAATGAAACCAGCGAATACAGGGGAACCTGCAGAAGAAACGATCGTCAACTCATCACAGATTTGATAAGCTGAGTACAGAGTGAGAAGTAAAATTTGCCACCATTGTATCATAACAATGACCTCCTAAAAATTTTTTCCTATTTTAATAAGCTCAAAAAGTCTGAAACTGGATCATTTGGAACCATTTGAGCAGTAAGTTTAACACCTTTTTCCGCCAATTTGTGGAAATCTTCTACGTCTTTATCTACAACGTTGATTGAACGTGTGATAGAACGAGTTTCTGGTGTTTGAGACATGTTGCCGACATTGACTGTTTCAAGCGATACGCCTGCTTCAACCAAACCAAGGAAACGGTCAGGTTTGCGTGCTACAATCAAGAGACGTTGGCTGTCATATTTGCCAGCAAGGATATTCGCTGCCGCTTTATCAACCGGCAAGATACTAAGTTTTACACCTGGTGGTGTTGCAAGTTTCAATCCGCTCTTTTCAACATCGTTGTTCACAACCTCATTGTCAACGACCATGATACGTGAAACATTGAGTTTAGCAGACCAAAGATTGGCTACTTGTCCGTGGATCAAACGTCCATCGATACGGCATCCTACAATTGTCATAAGTTTTCCCCCTTTATGTGTTTTAGTGTAGGTTTACGAGTTAAATGTATGTGTTCTTTATAATCCCCTTCAGTTTCAAAGATAATGATGCGGTTAGCACCTTCTTTGAGATAGCTGTGTGGAATATAAAGCGATAAGGTTGGACCAACATTCCAGAAACGTCCTAGATTACGGCCGTTGACATAGGCAACCCCTTTGCCAAACTCAGAAAGTTCCAAGTAGGTGTCCTTGGGCTCCTTGACTTCAAAGTCAAAGGCGTAAAAGGCAGGTTGTCCTTCTGTCCATCCTTTTGAAAAATCAATCTTTTCAGGATTATCAAGTGGAAGCGGATAGTGTTCCCAATTAAGCATAAAGTGTAGGTCTTTGCAGACACCAGTTCGAATTCCTTTTCGTTGTGTATCGGCTAGGAACTTATGCCCGTAATTGACACGCCCCATATTTTCAATAAGGATGTCAAATCTAGAGAGCGCTTTCTTTTCTCCTTGATAGAAGATATCTTCTCCAATTTCAGTCTGGTACTGGGTTGCGACCCATTTCCTATCTACAAATAGTTGAGCTCTATCGCGTCCATCAATGATGCGGATGCGTTCTTCTTCTGCATCCCAGCTAGCTTCTGTACGATAGAGAAGGTAGCCGTAGCTTTGTCCCAACTCTTCCATTTTCTTAGGATAGAGACTTTCAGTTGGACTTGTTAAACTATCTAAGGTTTCAAATAGAGAAACTTTCTCAACCAGTGGAATGTTTTCAACTTCCATACTTTCTTTGTAAAGCGGTTCCAATTGTGGATACTCAGGATAATAAGTAGCCATCATTTCTTTAACTGCCATGTATTTAGCAGTTGGATTTCCAGCTTCATCAAGAAGAGCATCATAATCATAAGATGTTACTTGTGGTAAATCAATGGTTCCTCGAGCTGAACAACCATTCATAAAACCAAAGTTGGTTCCACCGTGGAACATGTAAAGGTTGATAGAGCCTTGCTCTAGAACCTCGTGAACAGCTTCTGCCAACTCTTCTGCATCACGCGTGATGACTGGTTCTTTCCAACGATTAAACCATCCATCCCAGAATTCCATACACATGAGCGGCCATTTCTTACCATACTCATCAAAGAACTCTTGCATTTGTGAGAAGTTGAAGTTAGCTTTCGAGCCAAAGTTTCCTGTTACAAAGAGATCATCTTCGATCAAGGTTCCAGCTTTCAAAGTAGCTCGCCATGGTCCATCAGATGTAAAGAGCGGACAAGTAACTGAACGTTCTTCCATCAATCGGCGAATCTCACGCAAGTATGTCTTGTCTTCACCATAGGAGCCGTACTCATTTTCAACCTGCATCATGAGGATGTTACCACCATTATCCAACAATCTTGAAACAAGACGTGGAAGTAAATGATCGTAGTATCGTCCTACCATTTCTACATAGGCTGGATCAGAGGAACGGATTCGCATGTCTTTATTTAAAAGCCATGCTGGTAAACCACCGAACTCCCACTCTGCACAGATGAAAGGAGATGGTCGTACAATAGCATACAAGCCTAAATCCTGAGCTGTCTGAAGAAATTTGTCAATATTAAGATTGCCTTCAAAATTGAAGTTTCCTTCAGTTGGCTCATGCAAATTCCAAGCGACGTATGTTTCAACAGTGTTGAAACCTAAAGCCTTGAGATTGTATAATGAATGATACCAGTCCTCTTCAGGAATTCTAAAATAATGAATGGCACCAGATAAAATTTTGAATGGTTTCCCATCTAGGTAAAAATCATCCTCAATTTTAAATCTTGTCATTTCACCACCCCATACTTTTCCGTTTGCGCTTTCATTTGTTGTTATATTAAATAATAAACCAATGAAGCCATCTTGTCAATAGATTTTTAAAAAATTATTTAAAATTTTTCTTTTTTTTACTGAATTGTTTTCTAAAATTCTTCAAAAAAAGTTTTTTATATTAAATTTTTTCCGCCTAAATAACTTGATTTCATGAATTTTTAATGGTAAAAAATATATAAGTCAATCACTTAGTCTATTATTTTATATTTTTATACTATAATACTATCATTTTCAAACTAATTATGGTAGAATCAAAATGGAAAAGGAAAAAATGAGGTGAAAATATGGCAATTCCAAAGTATCAATATATCAAAGATGAATTGAAAAACAAAATCATTTCAGGTCAATTCGCTAGTGGAGATAAGTTCTACACTGAAGCAGAATTGATTGCGATGTATGATGTAAGTTCAATCACTGTTGTTCGTGCCTTAAATGACCTTGCCAAAGACGGCTATATTGTCCGCCAACAAGGAAAGGGAACCTTTGTGGCTCGCGCACGCAAGCACAAACTTGTAGAATTTTCTGATGTAGAAATCTTCGAAACGAAAGATGATAAAGTCACGGTTCTTTCTATTGAACGTGGGAACGATCTTAAATATTTAGAAAAACTCGGCCTACGTGGAGATCAATTTTATTACAAAATTGAACGTATCCGTGAATCAAACGGTGTTACTTACATTTACCACACATCTTATATCCCTGAACAATACATCAATGCAAACTACCCAGATTTAGAATATTATAGTTCTATCTATAATCGTTTCAAATTAGACTACCACATTCATATGAATGACGAGCATTTTGAAGAAATCAATGAAATTGTATTTCCGACTCCAGAACATGCTGCTTCTATCCTAGGAATCGACTCCCAGTTCCCAACTGTTCTCCAAACCAAGACAACTAAGCTTGAGTCAACTGGTCAAGTGTTGGAATACATTGAGACCTATAAACGTTCTGATTTCTACAAGATTAAGTTTATTTCATGTGATCGTGATCACTAAACATTAAAAAGTAAGTCTGAGACATTGCTCTCAGGCTTTTCTGTTTTTATGATAGCATGAGATTTCTCAGGGAAAAATACCCATAAAATTTATCTATAATTTGGAGTAATTTTACTAAAAAGAAAGTTAAAAACTAAAAATGACTCTAATTTAAGTACTTCTTATATTTTTTATAGTTATTTTCCTAAAAAGCTTGACTTTACTAGATTCAGATAATACAATGGAATTAGTTTTGTGAAAACGCTACCAAAAAATAACAGGGAGGTTACTTAATGAAACCAGAAAACAAACAGCGTTTCTCTATTCGTAAATACGCAATCGGAGCAGCTTCTGTCTTGATTGGCTTTGCCTTTCATGCCCAGGCTGTTGCTGCTGATGGAGTCGTTCCAGCAACAGAGAATCAACCTACTCTTCAAACCACAGGAGAGGCGTCTCCACAGGCTAGTGAGGAAAAGCTTGCGGAAAATCCTACAACAGAAACAGCAACTCCTGTAACTAACACTGAAGCACCAAAAATTGAAGCTACTCCTGCACCTATTGTAGAAAAAACTGTTGCAACCGAAGAAACTCCAGCAAAACCAGAAGTAACCGAAGAAGCTAAGCAGTCAGAACCAGAAAAGGTAGAAAACAAGAAAGTTGCTAAAGCTGAAGCTCCTGTGGTTGCTACAGAGAGAGCTGCTCAAGTCAATGAAAAACTGGCTAAAAAGAAAATCGTTTCAATCGATGCAGGGCGTAAATACTTCTCTCCTGAACAACTGAAAGAAATCATCGACAAAGCCAAACACTATGGCTATACTGATCTTCATCTCCTAGTCGGAAATGATGGCTTGCGTTTTATGCTTGATGATATGTCTCTAACTGTAGGGGACAAGACTTATGCCAGCGACGATGTCAAACGTGCTGTTGAAAACGGAACTAATGCTTACTACAACGATCCAAACGGCAATCATCTAACTGAAAGCCAAATGACCGACTTGATTAACTATGCTAAGGATAAAGGAATTGGACTTATCCCAACAGTCAATAGCCCAGGTCACATGGATGCTATCCTTAACGCCATGAAAGAGCTTGGCATTGAAAAGCCTAACTTTAACTATTTTGGTAAAGAATCTGCACGTACTGTTGACCTAGATAATGAAAAAGCAGTTGCCTTTACAAAAGCTTTGATTGATAAATACGCTGCTTACTTTGCTGGCAAGTCTGAAATCTTCAACATCGGTTTGGACGAGTATGCTAATGATGCTACTAACGCCAAGGGATGGAGTGTGCTTCAAGCCTATAAATGGTATCCAGAAGATGGATACCCAGACAAGGGTTATGACAAATTCATCGCCTACGCTAACGACCTAGCTCGCATCGTCAAATCTCACGGTCTGAAACCAATGGCCTTCAACGACGGTATCTACTATAATAGTGATACAAGTTTTGGTACCTTTGACAAGGACATCATCGTCTCTATGTGGACTGGTGGCTGGGGTGGTTACGATGTCGCTTCTTCTAAATTACTAGCTGAAAAAGGACACGAAATCCTCAATACTAACGATGCTTGGTACTACGTTCTCGGCCGTAATGCTGATGGACAAGGTTGGTACAACCTTGATCAAGGTTTGAATGGTATTAAGAGCACACCAATTACTTCAGTTCCAAAAACTGAAGGAGCTGATATTCCTATCATCGGTGGTATGGTAGCTGCTTGGGCTGATACTCCATCTGCCCGCTACTCTCCATCTCGTCTATTCAAGCTCATGCGCCAATTCGCGAACTCAAATGCTGAATATTTCGCTGCCGACTACGAGTCTGCTGAACAAGCTCTGAAAGAAGTTCCAACTGATCTTAATCGTTATACAGAAGAAAGTGTTGCCGCAGTTAAAGAAGCTGAAAAAGCCATTCGTTCTCTTGATGGCAACCTCAGCCGTGCTCAACAAGATACTATTGATCAAGCGATCGCAAAACTCCAGGAAGCTGTTAGCAACTTGACCTTCACTCCAGAAGCTCAAAAAGAAGAGGACGCTAAACGCGAAGTTGAAAAACTAGCTAAGAACAAGGTTATCTCTATCGATGCTGGACGTAAATACTTCACACTAGACCAGCTGAAACGTATCGTTGACAAGGCTAGCGAACTTGGTTACTCTGACATCCATCTCCTCCTTGGAAATGATGGACTTCGCTTCCTACTGGATGACATGACTATCACTGCAAACGGCAAGACCTATGCTAGTGACGATGTGAAAAATGCCATCATTGAAGGAACAAAATCTTACTACGATGATCCTAATGGAACTACTTTGAACCAAGCTGAAATTACTGAACTTATCCAGTATGCTAAGAACAAAGGTATTGGACTAATCCCAGCTATCAATAGCCCAGGTCACATGGATGCTATGCTTGTCGCTATGGAAAAATTGGGCATCGCAAACCCTCAAGCTAACTTTGACAAGGTTTCAAAAACAACCATGGACCTTGAAAACGAAGAAGCAATGAACTTTACAAAAGCTCTTATCGGCAAGTACATGGACTTCTTTGCAGGTAAAACTAAGATCTTTAACTATGGTACAGATGAGTATGCCAATGATGCTACCAACGCTCAAGGTTGGTACTACCTCAAGTGGTACGGCCTCTACGGTAAATTTGCTGAATACGCTAATAGCTTAGCTGCCATGGCTAAAGAAAAAGGTCTTCAACCAATGGCCTTTAACGACGGCTTCTACTATGAAGACAAGGATGATGTTGAGTTTGATAAAGATGTTATCATCTCTTACTGGTCTAAAGGATGGTGGGGTTACAACCTTGCATCTCCTCAATACCTAGCAAGTAAGGGGTACAAATTCCTTAACACTAATGGAGACTGGTACTACATTCTCGGTCAAAAACCAGAAGATGGTGGTGGCTTCCTCAAGAAAGCTATTGAAAATACTGAAAAAACTCCATTTAACCAGCTAGCTTCAACTAAATACCCTGAAGTTGACCTACCTACTATTGGTAGTATGCTAGCTATCTGGGCTGATAGACCAAGCGCAGAATACAAGGAAGAAGAAATCTTTGAACTTATGACTGCTTTTGCAGATCACAACAAAGACTACTTCCGTGCTGACTACAAAGCACTACGCGAAGAACTTGCTCAAATCCCTGAAAACTTAGAAGGATATAGCACAGAAAGCCTCGACGCTCTCAAAGCTGCTAAAGATGCTCTGAACTACAATCTTAACCGTAGTAAACAAGCTGAGTTGGATGCCCTCGTAGCTAATCTTAAAGCAGCTAGACTAGGGCTTAAGCCAGCCGCAACTCACTCAGGAAGCCTTGATGAAAGTGAAACTCCTGCTGCTGTTGAAAACCTACCAGAGCTTCTCGTTAAGACAGAAGAAATTCCTTTTGAAATCGTTAAGAAAGACAATCCTAACCTTCCAGCAGGACAAGAAAAAGTCATCACTGAAGGTGTCAAAGGTGAACGTACAATCTACGTCTCAGTTACTACTGAAAATGGTAAGGAAACTGAAACAATTCTTGAAGAAAAAGTCACAAAAGAAGCTGTCAACCAAGTGGTTGAAGTTGGAACTCCAGTCACTCACCTTGGCGATGAAAAAGGACAAGCAGCTACAACTGAGGAACTTCCTAAACTAGATGTCCAAACTGAAGACATTTCATTTACAACTATTACTCGTGAAACTGATCAGTTACCTAAGGGACAATCTCGTATCGTGACTGAAGGTGTGAACGGTCGTCGTAGCCATTTCTACTCTGTGACTACTGCTGCGGATGGATCTGAAGTTAAGACTCTAGTAAGCAGTGAAGTAAGCCTAGAACCTATCACCCAAGTGGTAGAGGTGGGGAACCCTGTTACTCACCTTGGTGATGAAAAAGGACAAGCTGCTATCGCTGAAAACAAACCAAGAGTTGACATCCAAAATGAAGAAATTCCATTTACAACTATTACTCGTGAAACTGATGCATTGCCTAAGGGACAATCTCGTATCGTGACTGAAGGTGTGAACGGTCGTCGCAGCCATTTCTACTCTGTGACTACGGCTACGGATGGATCTGAAGTTAAGACTCTAGTTAGCAGTGAAGTGAGCCTAGAACCTATCACCCAAGTGGTGGAAGTGGGGAACCCTGTCACTCACCTTGGTGATGAAAAAGGACAAGCTTCTATTGCTGAAAACAAACCAAGAGTTGACATCCAAAATGAAGAAATTCCATTTACAACCATCACTCGTGAAACTAATCAATTACCTAAAGGACAATCTCGTATCGTGACTGAAGGTGTAAACGGTTGTCGTAGTCATTTCTACTCTGTGACTACTGCTGCTGACGGAACTGAAGTTAAAACATTGGTTACAAGTGTCGTAGCGCAAGAACCTGTCGCTCAAGTGATTGAAGTGGGGAACCCTGTCACTCACCTTGGTGATGAAAAAGGGCAAGCAGCTACAACTGAGGAACTTCCTAAACTAGATGTCCAAAATGAAGACATTCCATTTACAACTATTACTCGTGAAACTGATCAGTTGCCTAAGGGACAAACTCGTATCGTGACTGAAGGTGTAAACGGTCGTCGCAGCTACTTCTATTCTGTAACTACGGCTACGGATGGATCTGAAGTTAAGACTCTAGTAAGCAGTGAAGTAAGCCTAGAACCTATCACCCAAGTGGTAGAGGTGGGGAACCCTGTTACTCACCTTGGTGATGAAAAAGGGCAAGCAGCTACAACTGAGGAACTTCCTAAACTAGATGTCCAAACTGAAGACATTCCATTTACAACTATTACTCGTGAAACTGATCAGTTGCCTAAGGGACAATCTCGTATCGTGACTGAAGGTGTGAACGGTCGTCGCAGCTACTTCTATTCTGTAACTACGGCTACGAATGGATCTGAAGTTAAGACTCTAGTTAGCAGTGAAGTGAGCCTAGAACCTATCACCCAAGTGGTGGAAGTGGGGAACCCTGTCACTCACCTTGGTGATGAAAAAGGACAAGCTACTATTGCTGAAAACAAACCAAGAGTTGACATCCAAAATGAAGAAATTCCATTCACAACCATCACTCGTGAAACTAATCAATTACCTAAAGGACAATCTCGTATCGTGACTGAAGGTGTAAACGGTCGTCGTAGCCATTTCTACTCTGTGACTACTGCTGCTGATGGATCTGAAGTTAAAACATTGGTTACTAGTGTTGTCGCTCAAGAACCAGTCGCTCAAGTGATCGAAGTTGGCAACCCTGTCACTCACCTTGGCGATGAACATGGGCAAGCTACTATCGCCGAAGAAAAACCAACACTAGAAATCCCAAGCGAGCCAGCTCCAGCAACTGTTCCTGCAGAGGAAAACAAAGCACTTCCTCAAGGTCCAGCTCCTGTAGCAAAAGAGAAAAAACTACCTGAAACAGGAACTCAAGGTTCAGAATGGTTAATTGCTACTGGTCTTATGTCAGCTCTCACAGCTTATGGACTTAGCAAGAAAAAAGATTAAACTCAAATCATTTTGATATAAGATAAAAAGCGGGACTTAGGTCTCGCTTTTTATTGTTATCATTAATCACCCAAACCGATGCGTTCGAAGATCTCATCCACACGTTTGGTATAGTAAGTTGGGTTAAAGATTTCGTCAATTTCTTCTTGAGTGAGGCGTGAGGTTACTTCTGGATCTGCTTCAAGAAGTGGTTTGAAGTCTACTTGGTTATCCCATGATTGGGCAGTCTTTGGTTGAACAAGGTCGTAAGCTTGTTCACGTGTCATGCCTTTTTCAATCAAAGTAAGCATCGCACGTTGGCTGAAAATCAAACCAAAAGTCGAGTTCATGTTGCGGATCATGTTTTCCGGGAAGACTGTCAAGTTCTTAACGATGTTTCCAAAACGATTGAGCATGTAGTCAATCAAGATAGTTGTATCTGGTGCGATGATACGCTCAGCTGATGAGTGAGAGATATCACGTTCGTGCCAAAGGGCTACGTTTTCATAAGCTGTTACCATGTGACCACGAATGACACGCGCAAGACCTGTCATATTTTCAGAACCGATAGGGTTTCGTTTGTGAGGCATTGCTGAAGACCCTTTTTGCCCCTTGGCAAAGAATTCTTCCACTTCGCGTTGCTCAGACTTTTGCAGACCACGGATTTCCGTTGCCATACGTTCAATAGAAGTCGCGATGCTGGCAAGAACCGCAAAGTACTCAGCGTGAAGGTCACGAGGAAGGACCTGTGTAGAGATTTCTTGAGCACGGATACCCAATTTGTCGCAGACGTATTGCTCTACAAATGGTGGGATGTTGGCAAAGTTCCCAACCGCACCAGAAATCTTACCAGCTTCCACACCAGCAGCCGCATGCTCGAAACGCTCGATGTTGCGCTTCATTTCGCTGTACCAAGTGGCCAATTTAAGACCAAATGTTGTCGGCTCAGCGTGCACACCATGAGTACGACCCATCATAATAGTGAACTTGTGTTCTTTCGCCTTGTCAGCGATAATGTTGGTGAAGTTTTCAAGGTCACGACGAATGATGTCGTTGGCCTGCTTGTAAAGGTAACCGTAGGCCGTATCCACCACATCAGTAGAAGTCAAACCATAGTGAACCCACTTGCGCTCTTCTCCAAGAGTCTCAGAAACCGCACGCGTGAAGGCCACCACATCGTGGCGAGTCTCCTGCTCAATCTCCAAAATACGGTCGATGTCAAAGTTCGCTTTTTCACGAATCAAAGCCACATCTTCCTTAGGGATTTCCCCCAACTCAGCCCATGCCTCGTCAGCCAAGATTTCCACCTCAAGCCAAGCACGGTATTTATTTTCTTCAGTCCAAATATTCGCCATCTCAGGGCGAGAGTAACGTTCGATCATGTTTAATTTTCCTTTCTTCTTAACCTTTTGGGAATTAGCTAGCTAAGTGAACGAAGTTCCCTATTCAAACTCTTCTTTCCCAATCCATACAGATGGATAGTGATCCAGTGTATTCAAATCCGTATCTAACGGTAGATCATAGATAGCTAGATAGTTTTCAGGGTATTGTGCAACTAGCTCTTCATACTTAGCTTTCACCTTTTCGTGATCGCTACTAGCATACAAGACTTCGATGACTGCTCCTGTCTTCTCTTTTTCAACAAATGCGTTGACAATGAGTTGTATCATAAAAAACTCCTAAATCGAAATGCCCTTCATATTTGCTTCCAGAATAGGCATCTTCACACCTAACACCTGACCGGTCTGATAAACACTTTGACAACAATAGAAGATGTCCTGTTTATCATTGTGCAAAGTCATAATTTTTCGGGTCAGCTCATTTTTCGCAAACATGACTTTCATGGCCTTGCCGGCTATCCAAGCGGGAATTTTGTATGGCAATAGTTCTGCTTGGTAAAGCTTCAAATTCACGCCACGCGCTTCTACGACTTTCAAAGCTTCTCGAATGGCCTTGATGGCCAATGATAATTCCGATGAACTATTCATCAAGTTCAAAGCCAGTTCTTCTGGATTTTCCAAATTTCCTGAGCGAGCAGCTGTCGAAGTGACACCTGCGTTAATCGCCATGTGAATCCAAATCCACTCGACCATATCATGAGGCACTTCCCACTTCAAATCTGCAGAAACTAGTAAAGCCGTCAGATCAGCGTAGTTAGAAATGTGTGCTTTTTGCTCACCTTCTAGCATTAAATGGTCGAACAAGACACCATCCAAATGGTTCTCCTGCATGTGACCACCCGCTGTCGGAAATGCCAAAATATAGTCATAATCTCCTGCCCACTCTTGGACCTCTTTTCGAGTATCCCAGAAATTGCAGAAGAAAACAAGGGTGCCTTTGATATTATTTTTTCGTAAGGTTTCCACAGCTTCTTTGACAAGCCCATGACGCACACTGAGAAAAATAAAATCATATTCCGAATGAGCTTCTGCCACATGAACCTCATAAGTATCATGCTTGTTCTCACCTTTGGAATGATAGCGACCATCTAGCAGATCAACTGACAACTCCTTCGGTGCATTGTTTTTCTTACTATCTCTCAGTACGTGTTCCACCTGATGGCCTGCTTTTTGAAAGGCGTAGGCATAAGTGGTCCCGATCACTCCGAGTCCTAGAATCGCTATTTTCACTTAAAAATCAATCCCTTTCCCAAACTCCTCAACCTTATCTGGTTCATCACTAAACAAAGTCACGTGTCCCATCTTTCGGTTGTACTTCGCTTCTATTTTACCATATAAGTGGAGGTGGGCGCTTGGATTTTCTGTCACATATTTTTCAGCAGCCTCGACATGCTGGCCAAGAACATTGAGCATGACTGCTGGTGCATGTAGTTTGATGTCTGGCAATGGTGCTCCCAGAACACCCAGAATATGAGTGTCAAACTGAGAAAAGTCACAGGCTTCAATCGAGTAGTGGCCTGAGTTGTGTGGACGTGGTGCAATTTCATTGACAATGATGTCGTCAGCAGTCGCAAACATTTCCACGCAAAGAGTTCCAGAAAGGTTTAGTTGTTCAGCAATTCGCAGAGCCATAGCTTTGGCTTTTTCAGCTAGACTTTCTGAAATGCGAGCAGGCACGATGGTTTTAGAGAGGATGTTGTTGCGGTGGATATTTTCCTGAACTGGGAAGACTGTCACATCCTTGCCATTTCCTGACACGATGACAGAAATCTCAAGGTCAAAGTTGACGAATTCTTCCAAGACGCAGTCTGCTGAATCTGCTAGTGCAGAAGCTTCTTCCAAGTCTGCTTCTGAGCGAATGACTTTTTGCCCATGTCCATCGTAGCCACCTGTCGCAGTCTTGAGGACATAGTTTTTCGATAGGTCAATATCTGCCAAATCAAGGCTAGATGTCACAACCTTGTAGGGTGCTACAGTGACTTGAGCCTTGTTTGAGAGGAAGTCCTTTTCAAAAATCCGATTTTGCGAAATGCGGAGCAGGTCTGTTCCTTGAGGTAGCTGTCCATCCTTGATGACAGCATCCAAACCGTCAGCATCGACATTTTCAAACTCATAGGTGAGGACATCGCAACGCTCAGCCAGCTGATGAAGGGCATCCACATCGTTATAAGGCGCCACGATGATTTCCGCCACACGAGAAGCTGGGCAATCCGCCGCAGGATCCAGCGCGATAACCTTGTGCCCCATGTAGATAGCAGAAATGGCCATCATCTGACCCAGCTGACCGCCACCGATAATTCCGATTGTTTTAGATGAGCTCATTGCTAGACTCCTCTGCGATTTTTCCCTGTTCTTCTGTGAAATCTGCCAATGCTGTCGCGATAGCCTGATCTTCTACCGAAAGAAGACGGAGGGCAAAGAGGGCGGCGTTTGTCGCTCCTGCTTCACCGATAGCCATAGTTGCGACTGGCACTCCACCCGGCATTTGAACAATAGAGTAGAGCGAGTCTACGCCACTAAGAGCACGAGACTTGACGGGTACACCAATAACTGGAAGGGTTGTTTTGGCAGCTACCATTCCTGGCAAATGAGCTGCGCCACCAGCGCCTGCGATGATAACCTTGATGCCACGGCTACGTGCTTCTTCTGCATGTTTGAACATGAGGTCTGGTGTACGGTGTGCGGAAACAACTTTCTTTTCGTAGGCTACACCGAAGCGGTCTAGGACTTCTGCTGTTTTTTGCATGGTTGCCCAGTCGGATTTTGAGCCCATGATGATGGAAATTACTGGTTTCATTTTTTCTCCTTTTTCGATAATCGTCTATTGTATTGCGGACGTAAGCGACCGCCTGTAGCGTTCCATTACTAAAACTGGAGCCTGAGTCTCCAGTTTTCCGCTCCTAGTAGCTCTGCTACTAGGAGTTCCACTACTGCGACGATTATCCTATACTAGCTCGCTAACGCTCGCAAATCAAACGATCATTATCTTAGTTTGGCTCGCTTTCGCTCGCCATGACAAAGTTAGTATCTGTTAATTTTTTATCGCCTTACTACCGATATCCGTACGGTAGAACAAGCCTTCTGTGTTTTGTTTGTCGAGTTCTTGGTAGATGGTTTCTTGGGCTTCTTTAACGGTGTCTGCTGTTGTGACGAGCATGTAGACACGTCCGCCGTTTGAGAGGAGATCTTGGCCATTTTCAGCGAATTTAGCTCCAGCATAGTAAGTGATGATGTCACCCTCTGTCTTGGCTGGAAGTTTGACACCCTTCTCATAAGCGAGTGGGTAGCCGTTTGAGGCTACAACCACGCCTAGTGTCACACCCTTGTCCGTCCAAGTGATGGCTGGCTCTTTGCCTTCCAAAATATCGGTGATATTTTGTGCAAAGTCAGATGTCAAGCGAGGCAAGATGATTTGTGTTTCAGGATCGCCAAAGCGTGAGTTGAACTCAATGACTTTAGGGCCGTCAGCTGTCAAGATAAGTCCAGCGTAAAGGACACCAGTGTAAGGACGGCCTTCTTTAATCATGCCTTCAAGGACTGGCTTGACAATAGTGTCAACTGCTGTGTCAACCACGCTCTGTGGCAAGTGAGGAACTGGCGCATAGGCACCCATCCCACCAGTGTTAGGGCCCTTGTCGCCATCATAGGCACGTTTGTGGTCCTGAGCTGTTGGCATGATGTAGAACTTGTCCTCATTGACAAAGGCAAAGAGAGAGAATTCTTCCCCGTCAAGGAATTCCTCGATGACCACACGCGCACCTGAATCACCGAATTTATTGTCCAACAGCATCTCGTGAGCAGCTTCGACGGCTTGCTCAACCGTCTCCGCAACGACAACCCCTTTCCCTAGGGCCAAGCCGTCTGCCTTGACGACGATTGGAGCGCCTTTCTCCTCGATGTAGGCCTTGGCTTCCTCAAAATTTGAAAATGTACCATAGGCTGCTGTCGGAACATCGTATTTGACCATGATTTCCTTAGCAAAATCCTTGGACCACTCCAACTCCGCTGCCAATCTTGTCGGACCAAAGGCTTTGAGACCAGCTGCATTGAACTCATCCACAATCCCAGCAGCAAGGGCATCATCTGGCCCAATGAAGGTCCAAGCGATATCGTTGTCCTTTGCAAAGTCAACAAACTTAGAATGTTCGGAAATAGAGATATTTACCAATTCCAGACCATCCAGAGTCATTCCGTCATTTCCAGGAGCTACAAAAACTTTTTCAATGTCTTTTGACTCAAGCAACTTCTTAGCAATGGCATGTTCACGGCCACCCGAGCCGACAACTAACAGCTTCATCTTTCAACCTCTTTTGCGAATTATTTACTAATATTATACCATAAACGTTCGCTTTAATCTTGTTTCGTTCAGCTTTTTAATCAAAAAAAGGAAAGAAACTGTTTTCTTCCCTTTTATTTTCTTAATGTCTAAAATGTCTCACACCTGTAAAGACCATAGTCAAGCCGTATTTATCAGCAGCCTCGATAGACTCTTGGTCACGAACAGAACCACCTGGTTGGATGATCGCTTTAATACCTGCTTTGGCAATTTCTTCCACGTTATCCGCAAATGGGAAGAAGGCATCTGAAGCAAGAACAGCACCATCAAGACGGTCTTTAGCTTGGTCAATAGCGATACGGACTGAAGCCACACGGTTGGTTTGACCTGGGCCAACACCAAGTGTCATGTGGTCATTGGTCACGATGATACCATTTGATTTGACATACTTGATAGCCTTCCAAGCAAACTCAAGAGCTATCGCTTCTGTCTCAGTTGGTTGGCGTTTAGTCACCACTTGCCAGTCAGCTGGACTTTCTTTGACAACGTCTTGGTTTTGAACGAGGAGACCTCCAACAACACCTGTATATTCTGCTTCTGCTTCGCTGGCATCTTGTGCATCAAATGGCAAGGCTAGGATGCGCAAGTTTTTCTTCTTGGTTGTCAAAATTTCAAGCGCCTCGTCTGTGTAGCTTGGAGCGATGATGATTTCAAGGAAGACACCATGCATCTTCTCAGCTGTCGCAGCATCTACCTCACGGTTGAGAACGACGATCCCACCAAAGATAGACACTGGGTCAGACTCATAAGCGTAGTCCCAAGCTGTTTCGATATCATCAGCTTGACCGATACCACATGGGTTCATGTGTTTGAGAGCCACAACGGTTGGACGGTCTTTGAAATCGCGGATGATACGAATAGCTGCATCCGCATCACGAATGTTATTGAATGACAATTCTTTACCGTTGAGCTGTTTAGCTGAAGCAATCGAGTAGTCAGTCGGCAAGGCTTTTTGGTAGAAGTCTGCATCCTGTTGAGGATTTTCACCGTAACGCATGGGTTGCTTAAGGTCATAGGTTAAGGTGAGTTTTTCAGGTTTTGTTTCACCCACTTGAGCTGTGAAGTATTCTGCAATCAAGGCATCATAAGCTGCAGTGTGACGAAAAACCTTGGCTGCCAAACCTTGGCGAGTTTCATAAGTAGTTTCGCCATTAGCTGACAATTCTTCCAAAACTACAGCATAGTCAGCAGGATCTACCACAACTGTGACGCTAGCGTGGTTTTTCGCTGCTGAACGAAGCATGGATGGTCCACCGATATCAATGTTCTCCACCGCGTCAGCGTAAGTCACATCTGGTTTAAGGATGGTTTCCTTAAATGGGTAAAGGTTGACCACAACAAGGTCAATCAACTCGATATTATTGTCCTTAGCAGCCTCTAGGTGGCTATCAAGGTCACGACGAGCGAGGAGACCACCGTGGATATTTGGATGAAGGGTCTTGACACGGCCATCCATCATTTCTGGGAATCCAGTCACATCGTCGATAGCAATGGTGTCCACACCAGCATTGTCAAGGGCAATCTTGGTACCACCTGTTGAGATGATATCCCAACCAAGTTTTTTTAGTTCTTGGGCAAATTCAACAATGCCCGCTTTATCTGAGACTGAAATAAGTGCTCGTTTAGTCATTCTATTCCTCTTTCTTTAGCTCCAACCGCATAGCGACTTCGTTATTTTCTTCTATAAATCCTGTTTCCTGAAAACCCAAACTAGTCAGCAGGTACTTCATTTTTTCATTTCCAACTACATAATCTGCGATAATATGATTGCAAGCTCTATCCATCTGAGCCTCTTTGATCAGAACTTCCAAGGCTTTTCGTCCATAACCTTTTCCTTGGTACTGCTGGCCAATCATTATCCGCCAGATAAAATATTCTGCCTCATCCTTATCTATTTCCAACAGTAGAAAACCAACTACTAGCTCATTCCAATAGATTGCCATTGGAAACACATCCCCATTCTCTCGGTAGAGCCATGCGTCAGCTAAAGAACGCACATTGGGAGCTACAAAACGCGCTCGTTCATCAGCATCAGATATTTTCAAATCCAGCACTGCCTGAAAACTGCTCTCATCTACTAATTTCAGATTAATCATTTTTTCTCCTTTTGAATAAATGGGATTTTGAGGTGATTAAAGACTAATCTAACTCATATAAAAGGTAGTTATCAAAATTTATGATTCCTTTGAGGTAATCTCGGTCTTCTTTAGACAACTCAAATTCTGGAAAAGTCGCAATTAAACTGGACAAATAAAAATAATTCGGGTGCCTACGATAAGAAAAACCTGCTTGACCGAATTTACCTTGACAAAAATCATAGGCAAGTTTTAATTCTTGACTTGTGACACCGTCTAAAATTTTATCTAACTCTGAAAGCTGACTTTTATCAGTATTCTCTATCATAGCTTTCACTGTATTTACTAAAACAAAAAGAAAATCATTAGTATTATCCAGTAGGATTGGTCTGTTAGATAACCTATTCTTTAACTCCATATAGTATTGGTCCATAATCATTTCTTCCTCTCCACTCCCAAACTATCCAAGACTTCTGGATAGAGCTTGTACTCTGTTTCGTGGATGCGAGTCTCGAAAGTATCCAGGGTATCCCCTTCAAGGCGTGGCACACGGACTTGTTTGATGACCTTACCGGTATCAACACCAGAGTCCACCCAGTGAATAGTCACGCCAGACTGGTCAACACCTGCATTCCAAGCATCCTCAATACCATGAGCACCTGGAAATTCAGGGAGATAAGCTGGGTGAATATTGATGATACGGCCTTCATAAGCTGCTAGCAAGGTTGGGCCGATGATTTTCATATAGCCTGCGAGACAAACCAAGTCAATCTTGTGTTCATCCAAAAGTTCGACGATGGCTCCTTCATAGTCTGCCTTGTTCTCAAACTCTTTAAGTTCAAAGGCATAGGTTAAAACCCCAAGCTTTTCGGCACGCTCAAGTACATAGGCATCCCGATGATCTGAAAAGACAAATTCTACTGGAAATTGTTCCGCAATCACCTGAAAGTTTGAGCCGTTGCCAGAGGCAAAAACAGCAATCCTTTTAGTCATTATTTAATCACCACACTTGCATCTGTCTTCTTCACAATATGACCGATTTCATAAACAGGTTCGTCAAGAAGTTCTTTGACACGTTCCACATTCTCTGGTTTAACCGCAAGCATGAGACCAATCCCCATGTTGAAGATTTCAAACATTTCTTCATGTTTGATTTGGCCATATTTTTCAAGAACTTTGAAAATTGGAAGGACTGGTACTTTGCTTTCGTCAATTTCAGCAGCCAAGTCATCCGCGAACATCCGTGGTACATTTTCGATGAAACCACCACCTGTGATGTGGGCAATTCCGTTGACCAATTCTTCTTTGATAAGTGGCAATGCTGCTTTGACGTAGATACGAGTTGGTTCCAAAAGAACGTCTTTAAGTTTCTTCCCTTCCAATTCTGGGAGAACTTCTTCACCTGTGTAATCTGCAAAAACACGACGAACAAGTGAGTAACCATTTGAGTGGATACCGCTTGAAGCAAGTCCAAGAATCACATCCCCTTCAGCTACTTTTGACCCATCTATGATTTGAGATTTTTCTGCAACACCGACAGCAAATCCAGCCAAATCATAGTCATCTTCACCATACATACCAGGCATTTCAGCCGTTTCACCACCGATAAGGGCTGCACCAGCTTGCACACAACCTTCAGCAACACCTGCAACGACTTGTTCCAATTTAGCTGGTTCATTTTTCCCAGTTGCGATATAGTCAAGGAAATAAAGAGGCTCTGCACCTGCAGCGATGATATCGTTGACACACATGGCCACACAGTCTTGACCGATCGTATCGTGTTTGTCGTACTTGATAGCCAGCATGAGTTTAGTTCCGACACCATCCGTCCCTGAAATCAAAACTGGTTCTTTGACACCTGTTTTTGAAAGGTCGAACATACCACCGAAACCACCAAGAGCTCCCATGACACCTGCACGCTCCGTACGAGCAACGTGTTTTTTGATCCGTTCAACAACTTCATAACCCGCTTCAACATCCACACCAGACTGCGCATAAGCATTCTTATTTGTCATTTTATTCATTCCTTTTCTTTTTTTGAGAAAGACTGCGACGTATTTTTAGATAAACAATTATTTTATCTAAAAATACTAGTCAGGTCTCTAGCTTTGGTCCCACAGGAGAAAGGGGCTACTGACAAATGCTTTAGCTTTTAGTCAGTAGTGAGACGTGGAGCGTATGCATTTTTATTTGTCATTTGTTTATTCCTTTTCCTTTCTTTCAATGGGAAATTTTATTTGTAAAAACTCGTTTTTTCTTCCAAACTTCTACGATATTCTTCTTCATAATCATAGAGAGGAGTTGGATATTTCCCATCAAAGTAAGCCACACAGAGACCGCCATTTGGCGCATCTGTTTCAATCCCAATAGAGTTTATCAAGCCATCAATCGAAAGATAAGTCAGGCTATCCGCACCAATGATTTGGCAAGTTTCCTCAACGGTATGATTAGCCGCAATCAGCTCCTGACGTGTCTGGATATCAATCCCGTAGAAACATGGATAGGCAAGAGCAGGACTCCCGATGGCAACGTGAACTTCTGTTGCCCCTGCTTCTTTCAACAATTGAACAATTCTCCGAGATGTTGTTCCTCGCACAATCGAGTCATCAATCATGACCACGCGTTTGCCTTTCACGACTCCAGAAACGGCAGACAATTTCATCCGAACCCCTTGCTCACGCAATTCTTGAGTCGGCTGGATAAAGGTCCGTTGCGTATATTGGTTCTTGATAAGACCCATTTCATTTGGCAGACCTGATTCTTCGGCAAATCCCATAGCTGCGCTGAGTGAGGAATTTGGTACCCCAACTACGATATCGGCTTCATGCTTGAACTCACGTGCTAATTGAGCTCCCATTCGCTTACGAGCCGTATGGACATTGACACCATGGATATTGGAGTCAGGACGGGCAAAGTAGATATACTCCATGGAACAGATAGCCAACTGAGTATCGTTTGTATAGCTGTCATACTGGATACCACTATCATCAATAATGACAATCTCCCCTGGTTTTACGTCGCGAATCCACTCAGCACCGATTACTTCAAAGGCACAGGTTTCAGATGAAACCACTACTGCTCCATTAGCCATTTTCCCGATTGACAGAGGACGGAAGCCATTTGGGTCAAGCGCTGCAATTAACTTATCTTCAAACATCAAGAGATAAGCAAAACCACCTTTAACAAGACTGAGCGCTTCCTTGATTTTACCCATCAAATTTGGATTGTGGCTACGGCGAATAAGGTGAGCCAAGATTTCAGAGTCAGAAGTTGAGCTGAAAATCGCTCCTCTTTGTTCCAATTCTTGCTTGAGCGATTCTGCATTAGTCAGATTCCCATTATGAGCTAAACCAAACTGCATATCGTGAAAGCGGAAGAGGAACGGTTGGATATTGTCTACAGAAGCTTCTCCCGCAGTCGCATAACGCACGTGCCCAATCGCTCCAGTTCCTGTCAATTTATCCAAATTCGCAGGATTTTTGAAGACTTCTGATAAAAGCCCCATATCACGATGACGCTTCAATTTCCCTTGGTCATTGGAGAGGATTCCTGCCCCCTCCTGACCACGGTGCTGAAGACTATGGAGTCCAAAATAGGTTAATTTGGCAGCATCTGGGTGCCCCCAGATACCAAAAACACCACATTCTTCATTAAGAGATTTTACTTCGTATGTCATTTTATATACCTTTTATTTCCCAGTAAAGTATTTAACCGCTGATGCAAAGAGGTGTTGGTCTTTATTTCCTGGAATATTTTGGAAGAGACCGTCTTCGAAACGTTCTGAGTGACCCATCTTACCAATAATTTGACCGTTCTTGCTTGTGATACCTTCGATCGCATTGACAGATCCGTTAGGATTGTATTTTGAATCCATGCTTGGTTTACCTTCGAAGTCAACATATTGGCTAAAGATTTGACCATTGTCACGGAGCTCCGCAAATTCCTCAGCTGTCACGACAAACTTCCCTTCACCATGTGATACTGGGATGGCATGGACATCACCAACTTTCACGCCGGCAAGCCATGGTGAGTTAGTATTGGCAATCCGTGTTTCCACCATCTTAGCCACGTGTTGGTTGGCATCATTATAGAAGAGAGTTGGACTCGTGCTACTTGCATCTTCAAAGTTACCATATGGAAGAAGACCTGATTTGACAAGGGCTTGGAATCCGTTACAGATACCAATGATCAAACCACCACCTTCGATGAAGCTATCGATGGCGGCACGTACTTTTTCATTGAGCAAGATGTTAACGATAAATTTAGCAGATCCGTCTGGTTCATCCGCTGCTGAGAAACCACCTGCAAAGAAGATAATGTTAGCTTTTTCGATATTGTCAACCATGGTGTCAACAGACTTGACAATAGCTTCTTCATTCAGTGTGACAAATGGTACCAAGTTGACTTTGGCACCTTCTTTTTCAAAGGCCTTAGCTGAATCGTACTCAGAGTTAGTACCTGGGAATACTGGGATGTAAACTACTGGTGTCTCAACTGTTTCTTTAGCTTTGATCACAGCGTTTGATGCTACAGCTGGTACTTCTTCCAACTCAGTTGCTTGTGCAAATTCCGTTGGGTAAACCTCTTCCAATTTACCTTGGAAGGCACTGTCAAGCTTGTGTCCATCAAGCGTTACACCGTTGACAGCAAGTGTAAAGTCAGCTACTGTTTGTCCAATCTTGGCAACACCTGCAATCTCTTCCGGAGATGTGAAGACGAATCCACCCAATTGAGCTGTCAAGGCAGTCTCAAGATTTTCAAGGGTTACAGTAGCACCGATATGGTTACCAAATGTTGCAAGGGCAAGGGCTTCAACGACACCACCATATTTGACAGCTGATGCAGATGTGACTTTATGATCAGCTTGGATGGCTTCAAATTGAGCAAAGTTTGACTTGATAAGATCGAAGTCAATTTCTTGTGCCAAAGCTTGACCAGGAATGTAGTAAATATTTTCACCAGCAGCTTTAAATTCTGGAGAAAGGACCTTACGGCTATCTGCTGTTGTCACCCCAAAAGCAACCAAGGTTGGTGGTACTGTCAATTCTTCAAAGGTACCAGACATAGAGTCTTTACCACCGATAGATGGCAAACCAAGTTGAATCTGAGCTTCAATGGATCCAAGGAGAGCAGCTACTGGTTGACCAAAACGCTCTGCTTGTTTATCCATACGCTCGAAATATTCTTGATAAGAGAAACGAGCCTTAGACCAGTTTGCACCAGCAGCAACCAAACGAGCTGTTGCTTCGATTACTGCATAGGCAGCGCCATGATATGGAGACCATTCTGCTACATAAGGGTTGAATCCTTGCGCCATGACTGAAGCCGTATGCGTTACACCATGTTGGACTGGCAATTTCTGTACAGAAGCTTCCGTTGGTGTAATTTGGTAGCGACCACCGAGTGGGTGATTGACTGTTGAACGACCAACTGAGCTATCAAAGATGGTTTGTAACCCTTTTTGACTGGCATGGTTCAGGTCAGCCAAGACTTCAAGAGTGTCAGCTTCAAGGGTTTCAGTAGATGTTTGACGTTCTTCTGGAAGCTTGACATCCTTGTCAACCACCTTAGCATCTACAACCACACGTACACCGTTTGTATCAAGGAAACGACGTTCCAAATCAACGATTGTTTCACCATTCCAGTGCATGACAAGGTTTGGTTTCTCAGTCACCGTCGCAACGACAACAGCATCAATATTTTCTTTGTTACATTCAGCAACGAAAGCATCTACATCTTCTGGACGAACCACTACAGCCATACGTTCCTGAGATTCAGAGATGGCAATTTCTGTACCATTCAAGCCTTGGTATTTCAATGGCACTTTGTCTAGATCAATTTCAAGACCATCTGCCAATTCACCAATAGCCACACAGACACCACCAGCACCAAAGTCATTTGATTTCTTGATCAAACGTGTCACTTGACCATTACGGAAAAGACGTTGAATCTTACGTTCTTCGATAGCATTCCCTTTTTGAACCTCAGCACCAGCTGTTTCAACAGATTCAACTGTTTGAACTTTAGATGAACCTGTCGCACCACCGACACCGTCACGTCCAGTCTTCCCACCGAGCAAGATAATCACATCACCTGCTTCAGGTTTTTCACGGACAACATTTTCCTTGGGAGCTGCACCGACAACTGCACCTAGCTCCATACGCTTAGCAACGAAACCTGGGTGGAAGTATTCACGAACGTAAGTTGTTGCAAGACCAATTTGGTTACCGTATGAAGAATAACCGTGAGCCGCTGTTTTAGAAATCACTTGTTGTGGCAATTTACCAGCGCGAGTTTCTGAAATTGGAGCCGTGATATCACCAGCACCTGAGATACGCATGGCTTGGTAAACGTATGAACGACCTGACAATGGGTCACGAATGGCACCACCGATACAAGTAGCCGCTCCACCAAATGGTTCAATCTCAGTTGGGTGGTTATGAGTTTCGTTCTTGAACATGAGAAGCCATGGTTCTTTCACACCATTGACATCCACTTCAATTTCAACTGAGCAAGCATTAATTTCATCAGACACTTCCATGTCATCCAAACGACCATTGGCACGTTCATAACGTCCAAAAATAGTCGCCATATCCATCAAGGTTTGAGGTTTTTCTGTACGTCCCAACTCATCACGCATGGCAATATACTTGTCATAAGTCGCTTGCAATTGTTTTTCAAATTTAGAAGCTGAGAAGTCGATGTTTTTCAACTCAGTCTCGAAAGTTGTATGACGGCAGTGGTCAGACCAGTAAGTATCCAAAACCTTAAGCTCAGTCTCAGTTGGCACACGTCCAATAGACTTGAAGTAATCTTGAATGAAGAGAAGGTCATCTACTTCCATTGCCAATCCTTGCTCTGCCTTATACTGTGCAAAATCTTCTGCCGTATAAGTTTCAAAGAAATCCAAAGTCGGAATAGTTTTGTCGGACTCAGAGAAATCCTGTTTCGCAATGCCAACAGTGATATCTTTGAAACGAGAATCCACTGGGTTCAAAAGGTAGTTTTTGACAGCTTCCAACTCATTCGCATCAATATCCTTGTTAACCAAGTACAATTGTGCTGTGTTCACCGTTACATCATTTGAACTACCAAGCAAAAGCAAAGCTTCCTGTGAAGATGCCGCACGTTGGTCAAATTGACCAGGCAAACTTTCGATCGCAAAGAAAGCATACTTCTCAAGATCAGCCTTAACCTCAGCTTCATCCAAAACAGTATCGGTCACCTGCTCAGAAAAAATATGTTTTTCCGCACGTGCAAACAAGTCCTCTGCCAAATCAAAGACATCGTAAACTTGAACAATACGAAGATCCTTCAAGGTTTTCAACTGAAGATTATGCTGTAATTCTTTTACTAAAGAGTCCGATTTCACACGAAAATCAGCTTTTTTCTCAACGAAAATACGTTTATCCATTTTAGTTCCTTTATCTATTTCTACTTAAAGATTGTAGTGACGACCAAGTAAAACTTTACTTCAATCCTTGCAATTTTTCTAACACAACCTTATAAACATCCGTTAAACTGCCCAAATCTCTACGGAAAACATCCTTGTCCATATGGTGCCCCTCCGCATCCCAAAGACGGCAGTTGTCTGGTGAGAATTCATCTGCCAAGATAATCTTGCCATCCTTATCAAAACCAAATTCCAATTTGAAGTCAATCAAGCGAAGACCAATTTGTGTAAACCAATCTTTCAACAATTCATTGATACGACGCGTTTCTTCCTTGATATAAGCAATTTGCTCATCGTTAGCAATATCCAAAAACTTAACGTGTTCGTCATTGATGAATGGATCATCCAACTCATCATTCTTGTAGTAAAATTCAACGATTGGAGTTTTCAAATCCAAACCTTCTTCAACGCCAAAACGTTTAGAAAAAGAACCCGCCGTCACATTTCGAAGAACAACCTCCAAAGGAATGATGGTAACTCTCTTATTCAATTGTTCGGTATCTGAAATACGTTCGATAAAGTGCGTCGCCACACCAGCAGCATTCAATCTTTCAAAAATAAGAGACGAAATCTGATTATTTAGCACACCTTTACCTTCGATGGTCTCTTTGCGAGCTCCATTCAGCATAGTGGCCTGGTCCTTGTAGACCGACTTAATCACATTTTCGTCTTCTGTAGTATAGATATCTTTAGCTTTTCCCGTATAAATAAGTTTACTGGACATTTTCTTGTTCGCCTTTCGCATTACTTTACATCATTCTAACACAACATACACTAAAAATCAAATATTTCACGAACTATATTTGATGTCATGTCTGAAAAGGTACAGAAAAATCGCAAACGAACTTTCATTTGCGATTTTCTAAGATTGATTTGAGTTAGAATGCGAACCTTATTCTTGTTTCAAAAAACGGTCCAGATAGTAGCGTAAAAAACTCTTCCTACCTGTAATCATGGTTAAACGACCTTCAAGTCCATAACGAAGTTTTTCTGCTTGTTCAGCATTCAAATCCGTCTCTGCCTCTAATTTAAAGAAATTGCCCTTTTCTGTCTGAGTCGCACTGGTATCGATATTGGTAATCTTGGATGTCAACACTAGCTGCTTATTGGCATCCGTTACCGTTGTAAATCGTATCTCATTTCCATGCTTGAGACCAGCCACTTCCTTAGAACTGATATAAGCTGTCAGTTTTGCCTTCCTCTCCCTAGCCAACTGTGGAAAAAGGTGAGCAAGGATCGTTCCTTCTGGAATGATGGTAGATCGACTATGCTCAGGATTCAAATGTAGAACACCATCTTCTGTTGCTGTAATTTTCCCCTTCTCTAAAAGATTTCCTTGAATCTTTTTACCTGACTCCACCTCAAGAATTTTCTGATCCAAGAGCGTTAATTCCTGGCCTACCTTGGCTAGTTGTTGAGATTTTAATGACTCCAACTGACTTCCTAATCCAGATGCATAAGCCTGCTGGACTCCTGAACCTGCATACTGTACTCGATAACCTGCAAGAGTTGACTCCAACTGAGTGATGTGAGCATCTAGCTGAGATAAGGCCTGCTGTTTGGCTTCCGATCCCTGCTCTTTTGTTGACTGATAAGACTGATAAATGGCATAAGCTGGATGATCACTCTCTAAGACTCCATCAGCTTGAATAGCAGTCTTGGCTTGCTGATATTCTTTAATTTTGGACTGGGTTTCACCGATGAGATTGCCTAACTCTGCCTGACTACTACTGGCTGCTGCATTTTGAGATGATATACTAGCATTTTGTTGATCAACCTGACTCCGCAGACTAGCAGCCTGATTCAGATAATCTAAAAAACTATGCTGATAGCCAAATTTATCTGTTTCAGGAAATTGATCACTTCCTGCTTGAAGGCTTGCTTTTAAATACTCCAGTTGAACCTTCTGATCCTTGAGCATTTCCAACTGACTAGCATAATTTTCTGCCTGAACCGCTTCTACCCCCTCTTGGTATTGAACCAGAAGATCCCCCTTCTTAACAAACTTATTTTCAGCCAAATGATTGGCAATAATGCGATTGTTGCTAATTGACTGGATATTTGCAAGGATGCGACTAGGTTCGATAGTAGCTCTAGTAGACAAACTTATCTCCTTCTCTGCAAAAGTTGCAAAGCCAAGCAAAAACACAAGTAGAAGAGACATGGGTACAATCACCCGACTGGAAAAATTATGGTAACGACGATTGTAAAACTCCGCACTTTCTAAAAATTCTGATTGCATCTTTTTTCCTCTCTAACTATTCACTAGATGGGCGTAAAATCCACCCTGAGCCAGTAAATCCATATGTGTACCCTCTTCGACAATCTTGCCCTGATCCAAAACGACAACCTTCTCTGTCCGCTCAGCAATGGTCAAGCGGTGGGCGATGAAGATTAAGGTCTTGTCTAAAGCCATGAGATTATCGACAATTCGCTTCTCTGTCAAAATATCCAAACTGCTGGTCGCCTCATCCAAAATCAAGACAGGTGCATCTGTCAAGAGAGCACGCGCCAAAGCAATTCTCTGACGTTGACCACCTGAAATGCCCGCTCCATCCGAAGTCAATTCTGTCTGGTAATTCAGTGGCATCCGCTCGATATCCTCCCGAATCTCAGCCAACTCCACTGCTCTCAAGATATCCTCCTGGGTCGTCCCCTCCTTAGCTCCAAGGAGAAGATTCTCCAAAATCGTCCCATTGAAAACATAGGGTTGCTGAGGCAGGTAGTTGATATACTGGCGTAGAGCCTTTTTATCAATCTGATTGAGATTGACGCCACCCAGACCAATCTCCCCCTGACTAGGATCATAAAAATTAACCATCATCTTAGCCAAGGTCGTCTTACCCGATCCTGAAATCCCTACAAAAGCCACTTTAGAGCCTTGTGGAATGGTTAGATTGATGTCCGACAAGACATCTCGACCATAGCCATACTTGTAGTGGACCTGCTTGAAAGTCATATCTCCTTCTAGCAAACTCAAATCTGAGACTGTTTTCTTTTCCTCAAACTCAGATGCAACCAGATAAACTTCATTCAGACGGTTATTGGCTACCTGCGCTGTCTGAAGTTTGGTTTGCAGATTGATGATATTCTCCAATGGATTTGTAAAGTAAATAAGCAAGGTATTATAGGTAATCAACTGGCCCAAACTCATCTTATTATCCATGACTAGGAGAGCCCCCATCCAGAGAATGGCAACATTGAGTAAGAGCTGGGCAAGCTTTTTCAGAGCCTTTTGTTGACTTTCTGCCCGATTGTAGATAAAAGATTTTTTCAGATAATCCACAAATTCCTTGTCAATCTTTTGATAACGGGAGCTTTCACTGGTCAAAGATTTAATGGTCTCAATGCCATTGATGTCCTCAATGATAGAAGAAGACAGAACCGCATTGGCTTCCATGGTATCCCGATTCATCTTTTCAAAGGGCTTCATAAAAGCAAAGATAATCACTGTATAGATAGGAAGGGCTAGTAAACTTATGAAAAAGAGATTGCTATTCTGCGAAAATAGAACTACTGAAACAATAAATACAGTAGATACATCCAAAAAGATTGACAGAGTGGTCGAAGCCAGCGCATCAATGATACTATTTGCATCCGTGAAACGTGATACAATTTCCCCTGTACGACGTGTCGCAAAGAAGGACATGGGCAAATGAAAAACATGCTTGATATAAGACAAAATCACATCAATGGACAAGCGTTGCCCCAAAACAAGTAAAAGATATTCCTGGGCATAAGATAAGATTTGCTGAAGAACATAAACGATGGCTAGCCCTATCGAAATAATTCCCAGTGTCGAGCGCATCTGATCTGGTACATAAGTATCAATGATAGACTGCAGATAATAAGAACCCACAATGTTAATCAAGGTCACCAAGAGGGTCGCCAAAACGATATTAACAATCAAACCTCGCTGTTTCACTAATATAGGGATAAAGGAAAGCAGACCATTTTTTTGTTCCTTATGAGGCTTATAAGTCGGAGATGGTGCCATAAAAATAGTGATTCCTGTCCACTCCTTGGCAAAGCGCTCACGAGAAATCTTGGTCAGCTTAACACTAGGATCTGGATCAGCAATATGAATGTTGTTCTTGTCCTGCCCAGTCACCACATAATAATGGAGCAATTTCCCTTCCTTAAGCACATGAGCCACAAAAGGAAAAGTTACATCTGGCAAATCAAACAAGGTCATGTCCGCCTTTATTGCTCGCGTCTCAAAACCTATCTCCTCAGCAACCTTGACTAAGCCTAAAGCCGTAGTCCCATCCATGGTCGTCTTGGCCAACTCTCGCAAGTGAGCCAGAGAATAATAACTACCATAATAACCAAAGACCATGGCTAATGAAGCCACACCGCAGTCCATCTGGTCTACCTGAGGACGATAATGCCGTTTACTAAATTTCATATCCTACTCCTTTTCCTAACAATCTCCAAAGAAAACTTTATAAGATTATTTTATCCAAATAAAAAAGTAAAAAGAACATTATTTCTAAAAAAACAATATCTGCACCTGAACAGCACTTTTTCCTAAATAAAAATAGGCAGAACAAACATTCTACCTAAAATATATATTTATAAAGATTTCTTTTTCTTCCTAATTCCTTTGTCAATCATGTACAAAACGATAATCGAAAACAGCGGTGGTACAATATAACTCTTTTCACTCATTGTCAGCTGAAATCCCAGAGTTGTTAGTATCTTAAAAATGAAAATATTCATCAAAAATAGAAAAACAAATACTAAAAAATGACTTAAAACCTTCTTCATTCCTTTTCTTCAACTTTCCTAATTTCTATACCTATTTTATCAAAAAATATATGTTTTATCAAAATATACATGTAAAACTCCAAATAGACTCTAAACGATGCAAATAGACACCTCAAATGTACCTTTTGAACAAAGAAAATAAGCAGAACAAACGTCCTACCTACTAAAAATATGATTTCAAAAGGAATATAGCATGAAAATTATATTTCTGTTTCTGAACCGAATTTGTAACCTGCGTTAAAAATTTTTACACTAGCGTTTAATAATCTAGCAACGACCAGATTATAGTCGATTTGCATAATATCCTAATGCTTTTCCACCAGCAAAAAGCACTGTTGCTCCACCTGCTACCGCTGTACCTACTTTCCAAACAGACATTCCAACGATTACTAGAGGGATAACTCCCCCATCCACTTCCGTCAGCTCTTCTTCCGTAAGAGCTGCAAAGTTCTGTTCCATTTTATCAAAGTTTGTCACTTGTTTTCTCCTTTATTTTTATATTTGTGATTTCTAACCTTTAAACCATTTTAAAAGCCAAATTGGATAAATAACTGAAATAATCATTTCTAATCTCCTTCCTCTTCTTCTCACTTATCTATTCGATAAAATAATTTCAAAATAAACAACTAAGTCAAATTTATTTTAAAAACCACTTGATCAACCACGGATAAAGACCTGTCACATACATCAGCAATCCTCCTTTTTTGTTCTTATCTCTTTATTCGTAAACTCAACTATAAAATTTCAAAATCTTATCTTTTTCGAAAAACAAAAAAACAACATGACTTGCATGTTGCTTTATGTTAGATTTTATCTTTAATGACCTTTAATACATCCGCCACACTTTGGAGGTGATCGATTTCTTCATCACTGATTTCGATTCCAAATTCATCCTCAATGGTTAGAACAAATTCCATCAAATCTACCGAATCAGCTTCCAAATCATCCTTCAAGCTCAAGGCCTCTGTGACTACAAAGTCTTCTCCTTGACGTTCTTGGATGATGGTCACGATACGGTCAAAAATTTCTTTTTCTGTCATATATATTATTCTCCTGAAAATTCACGCGCAGTTTGAGCAACTACGTCTGTTTCTAGCATGGTACGAATCTGACGAATCGTACTGTACACAGCCTTGGCATCACTTGATCCATGAGTCTTGACAACCGGCGCCTTGACACCAAACAAGACTGCACCTCCAACGTCAGAATAGTTGAGTTGCTTTTTCAAACCTCTAAGACTATCCTTAAGAAGAAGAGCACCTAATTTAGCTCGCAAACCGCCACCTGTGATAGCATTTTTTAGCAAGCCCATGATCCCCATGGCTGTACCTTCAATGGATTTGAGCACAGCGTTTCCCGTGAAACCATCTGTTACGACTACATCAGCAACGCCATCCATCAAATCACGCGCTTCCACATTACCGATAAAGTTCAAACTCTCATCAGCTACTAGCAAGTCATAAGTTTCCTTGCGGAGTGGATCTCCCTTGCTGCTCTCTGTCCCGTTATTAAGCAAACCAACTCGTGGTTTTGCAATTCCACGAACATTTTTAGCGTAGAAAGAACCTAGGATGGCATATTGATGAAGGTGATGGGCTGTGTTTTCTGCATTGGCACCGAGATCTAGCATATCAAAACCTTTCCCATCAACTGTTGGTAAGGTTGACATAAGCCCAGGTCGATCGATATTCTTGATACGACCTACGATGAAAAATCCGGCCGCAAGCAAAGCACCTGTATTTCCTGCAGAAAGAACAGCATCTGCCTCCCCATCTTTGACAGCCTTGGCCGCCAAGACCATACTGGCATTTTTCTTCTTACGGATAGCTTTTGTAGGCTCATCATCAGAATTTATTTTTTCATCTGTATGGATAATGCTGATGCGATCTGTAGCTGTTAGATATTGCTTAATTTTACTTTCATCTCCGTAAAGTTGAATCTCAATATCTGAAAAGTCAGCAAGAGCTTGATTGACTCCCTCTACAATAGCTTGAGGTGCATAATCGCCACCCATTGCATCTACTGCGATTTTTTTCATTTGTCTTCCTCTTTTAGTAATTGTCCCCAATCGGCTAGGGAATCAATAAATTTCTTTGATTTTAGGTGAATCCCGACGTACTCTTCGTAAATCTGGTCCATAAACTTACGCAAGTCTTGCTTAATTTCTGACTTGAGCGAAATAGTCTCCAGAGTATCAAAATCAATGGCTTGAAATTGATTGAGCAGATAAGGAATATTGGGATTTAGATGACATCGTTTCTCATCCTCATGATAATGCTCTGGGCAAAGACAGGCTCCATATTTGAAAGAAAAGTCAAAGGCCTGACCTACTCGATGACAAAAAGTACACTCATTAAAGTTTAGACCAATCCCAAACCGTGTCAAAATCTGAATTTCAAAAATATTAGTCAAAACTTGATAATCCAGGCCATCTTCCATCAACTCCAAGGTCTTTTGCAAAAAAGCAAATAAGGGAGCGTCCTGCTGATTATCCTGCAAACTCGCATCAGCCAAGGCTGCCACATAGGTCGCATAAGCCATGGTAAAGAGATCACTATTGATCCCTGGAAAGGTCATCACCTCATGATAATCCTCAATATAACTGAGTCCATCATCATTGATGCGCAAGAGAAAACGAGCTAGCACCAAGGGCTGAATAACCGGAGCCAGTTTTGATTGACCAGCGTGTTTCACAAAAAACATGCGCTTGCCTGCCTGTTCTGTAAAGATTTTAACAAGCTTATCATCCTCTCGAAAATTTCGATTGTAAAGTACTAAACCCTGACTTGTGATAGATTGAATCATGCTTCTCTCATGTACTCCTCAAGTCGTTTCATAGCTTCTCTGATGGTTCCCATGCTAGCTGCATAAGATAGGCGAACATAGCCCTCTCCATACTGTCCAAAGGCAGCACCAGGGATGAAGGCGACAGCCTTTTTCTGGGCAAAATCTTTCAGAAAAGCAAAGGAATCTTGATTATAGCCTGCTGGAATCTTAGCAAAGATATAAAAAGCACCATCTGGTTTGATAATCTCAAAACCAAGTGCAGTCATCTTCTCGATAATGTAGTCCCGACGTTGGATATATTCCTTCTTCATAGGTTCCGCATCATTCTTACCAGCTGTCAAAGCTTCTACCGCTGCGTGTTGAGCCATGGTGTTTGCGGCAGTGACCAAGTACTGGTGACTCTTGATGAGTTGAGCTGTAAAGTTTGCTGGTGCAAAGATAAAGCCTAAACGCCAACCTGTCATGGCATGGGATTTGGATAGACCATTGATGATAATGGCCTGATCTCTCAACATAGTTCCCAAAGATACATGATTTTCCCCTGTATAGGTCAATTCTGAGTAGACTTCATCACAGACTACGAAAATCTCATACTTGCGTAAAACGTCTGCCAAGGCTCCCAACTGCTCGCGACTATAGGTAATTCCTGTTGGGTTAGCTGGATAGTTGAGAATAACTGCCTTGAGCTTGTCCCCCTGCTCCAAAATTGCCTTTTCCAACATCTCAGGCGTCAAAACAAAACCATTTTCAGTTGTATCAATCTCGACAATCTCTGCACCAACTAGATTAACTATTGGCTCATAGCCAGGATAGGCAGGAGCTGGCAAGAGAACCTTGTCTCCTTCCTCCAAAATAGCTGTCAGAGTAGCTGACAGAGCCTCTGTCGCACCAATTGTGACCAAGATTTCATTCTCTGGATTGTAGTCCAGCTGATATTTCTCTTTTACAAAATCACTCGCCGCCTGACGCAATGTCAACAAACCACTCATCCCTGTATAGTAGGATTGATCTTGGTCAATGGCTCGTTTTGCAGCTTCCTTGACATGATCTGGCGTTGTAAAATCTGGTTCTCCCAAGGTCAATCGCAGGACTCCAGGAATCTCTGAAATAGCCTGGTCAAACTGACGAATCAAGGAAACTTGAATCTTATCTAATTGTCTGTTAAAGCGTTTGGTTAAGTCCATATATATCCTCCTTGATCAAAGAACATATGTCTATTATACTACAAAAGCTCTCTGACCGCAAAATTCCGTTAATTTACAACCTTATTCCTACTTTCTACTTTACTTTTCTGACAGATAAGATTATAATGAGAAGTATTTATTTTCGGAGGTTTTTATGTCATTTCTATCAAAAAATTGGGCAGGACTGTTAGTCTGTCTGATCATTTCTATCATCTCTTGGGTTTTAGGAGGCTTTCTGCCTGTTGTGGGAGCACCTGTTTTCGCCATTTTTATCGGAATGATTCTCTACCCCTTTCTCACTCCCTATAAACAACTGGATGCTGGTTTGACTTATAGCTCCAAAAAATTGCTTCAGTATGCTGTTATCTTGCTTGGGTTTGGACTCAATATCTCACAAGTTTTCGCAGTTGGAAAATCTTCCCTTCCTGTCATCCTCTCAACTATTTCAATTGCTTTGATTATAGCTTTCTTTTTCCAACGATTTTTTAACCTTGATACAAAGCTAGCTACCTTGGTTGGGGTAGGCTCTTCTATCTGTGGTGGTTCTGCCATTGCAGCGACTGCTCCTGTTATTCACGCCAAGGAAAAAGAAGTAGCCCAAGCCATTTCTGTTATCTTTTTCTTCAATGTCTTGGCAGCTCTTATCTTTCCAACTCTAGGTTCTTGGCTCCATCTCTCCAACGAAGGTTTTGCTCTCTTTGCGGGTACTGCGGTCAACGATACTTCCTCTGTAACAGCCACAGCTAGCGCCTGGGATAGTCTGTATCATACCAATACTCTAGAATCTGCAACCATTGTCAAACTGACTCGTACCTTAGCTATTATCCCTATTACTCTCTTCCTCTCCTATTGGCAAAGCCGTCAACAAGACAACAACCAAGGAGTAAAGCTTAAAAAAATCTTCCCCGTTTTCATCCTTTACTTTATCCTAGCTTCTCTGCTAACGACCATCCTTACTTCTTTTGGTGTTAGCAATAGCTTCTTTGCACCTCTCAAACAACTCTCCAAATTCCTCATCATCATGGCTATGAGTGCTATTGGTCTCAAAACCAACCTCATTGCTATGATCAAATCCAGTGGAAAATCCATTCTTCTTGGAGCCCTCTGCTGGATTGCCATCATTCTAACCAGCCTTGGTATGCAAATGCTCATCGGTATTTTATAAGACAAAGAGGCTGGGACAAAAGTCCTAGCCTCTCAATTATCTTTGGATTGTCGAGCAAGACGCAGTGGTTGAGTGGGCTCTACTACGCTGATTTCATCAGCTTTTACAGCACTACTCAACTGTGCGGAGGTGGGACGACGAAATCGAATTCTAACGAATTACCGATTTCTGTCCCACTCTCTTTTATTGTTCAAGAATTAAACGCGTATGTTCTCTCTTTATGCAACGATTCATCACGATATCATCGCATCCTCCATCACGCAAGATTTCTTCCGCTTCTGGATTTTCAAGCCCTAGTTGCGCCCAAAAAATCTTGGCATCTGCCCTGAGGAAATCACGCGCCACATCAGGCAAAAATTCACTACGACGGTATACATTGACAATATCTACAGGAAAAGGAATCTCAGCTAGGCTGGCATAAGCCTTTTCTCCCAAGATTTCACCACCTGCAGCCTTGGGATTGACAGGAATAATCTTATAGCCACGAGCCTGCATTTCCTTAGTCACTCGATTGCTAGTTGTTTCCTCACGATCAGATAAACCCACTACGGCAATTATTTTACTAGTTGCTAGATAGTGACGGACCACTCCATCACTTGGATTGATAAATTCTTGAGTCATAGAAATCCTCCTTTTTTCATTTAGTATAGCATATTTTGAAAAGGCTTGCATATTTTTGCTACCAAAAAACTCCTAACAAAGCAACTTTGAACTGCACCTGGTTAGGAGTTTTGTTTTATTTAACGAATGAATTAGATTTTTTTCTCAATACTAAACAAGGGAGAAAGTGGACGTTTTTCGTGGATACGGACGATAGCATCCGCAAGAAGGTTAGCAATAGAGATTTGCTCAATCTTATCAATCAAACGTTCTTCTGGTAAGTAGATGGTATCCAAAACAACTAATTTTTTAATAGCTGATTTTTGGATATTATCCATAGCAGGTCCTGAAAGTACTGGGTGCGTACAGCTTGCATATACCTCAACTGCTCCTGCTTCAGCCAAAGCATCAGCAGCATGACAGATTGTACCAGCTGTGTCAATCATGTCATCAATCAAAATACAAGTTTTTCCTTCTACCTTACCGATGATGTTCATAACCTCACTGGTATTCATCTTATCTACGCTACGACGTTTATCGATAATTGCAATAGAAGTTTTCAAAAACTCGGCTAATTTACGGGCACGTGTTACTCCTCCGTGGTCTGGACTGACAACCACGTAGTCTGAACCGACCATACCGCGACGCTCAAAGTAGTCCGCAATCAATGGAGCACCCATCAAGTGATCTACTGGAATATCAAAGAATCCCTGAATCTGTGCAGCGTGCAAATCAATCGTCAACAAACGATCTACCCCAGCAACCTCTAGCATGTTTGCAACGAGTTTTGCAGTGATTGGCTCACGCGCGCGCGCTTTTCTATCCTGACGTGCATAACCGTAGTAAGGCATAACAACGTTGACAGATTCTGCACTGGCACGCTTCAAAGCATCGACCATAATCAAAATTTCAAGTAAGTTGTCATTAACAGGTGAGCTTGTTGATTGCAGGATAAATACGTGTCTCCCACGAATAGACTCTTCGATATTAACTTGAATTTCCCCATCTGAAAATTGGCGAACGCTTGATTTCCCCAATTCCATCCCAATCTCTTGCGCCACACGCTCTGCCAACTCTCTATTTGAAGAAAGGGCAAAGAGCTTTAAATCAGAAAAAGACATGATTTCCTCCGGTATTTATGTATCACTAGTGTTTTCACAATATTTTCCAACTACCATTGTAGCGCTTTTTTCTCTATTTTTCAATCAAAAATAAAACAAGAGCAAACATTTATACTCTTGTTATAATCTTTTAAGAAATCTCTTTTATCATCGCATCGTTGTACTTCTCAACAAACTGGAAAGCCTGATAAAAGCTATAAAGAGTAATAGCTGTTACAAGAGGAAAAGCAAGGGGCAACTCTGTCTCCAACTCTACAATAGGTGAGTTGAATAAAAAGTGTATTCCAAAAGCCAGACCAAGATAGATCAAACCAGACTTCAGTTCTGCCTTCTGACCTTTATAAGCCCTGTAAAGCAAGTAAAGACCTAGTATGGCAAGTCCTGAAAAAGTCCAATGCGAGGCAAGAGCAGACGTCATTCGCTCTAAAATCCGAGAAATTGTATAAGCTAAGCCCTCTGGTAAATCCGAGCGAATATAGCTGACATCCTCAATCATTTGAAACCCTAAACCTGAAGCAATCCCTAGTAAAAAGATTGGTTTCAATTTTTTAATTGGAATCAAATACAAAACAAAGGCAAGAGGTAGTAATTTTAAAGGTTCCTCTACAATCGGGGCTACAATAGCATTTTCCAAAGCATTCAAAAACCTACTATCTGGGAAAAGATTCGTCAGAAAATCATGTATGTAGGTATTGGCAAAACTAGATAACCAACCCGAAATAAATATCCCACCCAATAAGGACAAAGTTATAGCCTTTCTTGGAGTTTCCCATTTATGTCCAATACGGTATAGGAGATAAACAGCTGGAATCATATAAAAGAGTGCTAGAAAGATGGAAAGTCCCATCACTCCATATTCCGTTCCAGACATCGATCCATCTGTAAAATACATGGTCTCATACTGTAAACCAATACACACTAATACAATAAAAACAAATAAAATAGTATTTTTCTTCATACACTATCTTTCTACATTTAATCCTTACAGTTTTACGACTGTCATCCTCCCTGTATCTACATCGTAAACGGCACCTGAAATAACAACATCATCTGGGATTAGAGGAGATTCCTGTAGCAATCTCATATCCTCACGAACACTCTCATCAATGTCTTGAAAAGGTAAAAAGTCCTGACCAGTTACATCAACTCCTAATTCACGTTTTAAGTGCTCTTGGAAATCCCCATTTTTGAAGGTTTGAGCACCACAGTCTGTATGATGGAGCACCACAATTTCCCTTGTTCCCATTTGTTGCTGGGAAATCACAAGCGAGCGAATCATATCCTCCGTCACTCGACCACCCGCATTCCGCAAAATATGAGCATCTCCCAGAGCCAACCCAAGAGCTGGCGCAACGTGTAAACGCGAGTCCATACAAGTTACGATTGCAACCTTGGTCTTTGGTTTGATTGATAAATGAAGATCTCCATGCAGTTCTACATAGGCTTGATTGGCTTTTAAAAAATTTTCAAAATAGGACATGACAACTCACTTTCTAGTCTACCAGATAATTTGAACACCAAATTATTTATCTCCTATCTTACCATCTTTTCTTTGTCTTGTCAGCTGTCAACCTTCATATAAAAAACTGGGATAGAAACATCCAGCTTCTAGCTTGGGTTTCTGTCCTAGTTTTTTATATATTATGAACCTTTTTGGATATACTTATTGAGCGATCCTGCAAAGCTCTGAAGATTGAGACTTTGTACGTAGACCTCACCAGTTCCTCGGAAGGTGTTCACCACTCCTTCGCCTGTACCGATAGACTGCCAGAAGCCGTTTTCTAAGTGGATATGATAGTCCAAAGATTGACTCCAAGCCACCACATGGGCATTGTCAATAGTTATTTCTTGGTTTTGAAGTTCAATTTTCTTGATAGAGCCAAAAGCATTAGCCAAGAGAGTTCCCTGGCCTTGGGTGGTCATGACAAAGAGACCGCCTTGCCCTCCGAACAGAGCTTTACCAATAGACTGACTCTCCATAGTATAGGAAGCTGTACCATCAAGAGCTAGAAAAGCCCCATCATTCAGTCGATATTGTTTTTCACCTAGTTCCAGAGCAATCACTTGACCAGGAGTATCTGGTGCTAGAGCAAGGTTGCCGTTGTCAGACTCAGCAATAGCTTGGGTGATAAAGGTACTTTCGCCAGAAACCATGGAACGCCCCACAGCTTTGACAAAACGTCCTAAACCAGAACCGCTAGCATTGAGCTGAGTATTGAGACTTACATTGGGTGTGTGGTAGACCATGCTACCGCGCTGGATATAGACGGTTTCTCCTTGATTGAGTGAAAACTCTACCAAAGGAAATTGCATATGACTGTCCATAGAAAATTTCATAAGAAATTCCTCCTTGTTTTAATAAATGTTAGCAATAAAATAATTAGTCATCTAAAACTGACCATAACGATTATGAGAATACTTTTTTCAAGACTTCCTGAATAGTCGTCACTCCAATCACCTGAATTTCCTTGGGTGGCTTGATACCAGTCAAGGAATTTTTCGGTACATAGATTTTTGTAAATCCAAGTTTCGCAGCTTCATTGATCCGTTGTTCGATACGATTTACGCGCCGAATCTCTCCCGTCAAGCCCAGTTCTCCTACAAAACATTCCTGAGGATTGGTTGGCTTGTCCTTATAGCTCGAAGCAATAGCAACTGCAACAGCCAGGTCAATCGCCGGCTCATCCAATTTGACACCACCAGCTGATTTGAGATAGGCGTCCTGATTTTGAAGCAAGAGACCTGCCCGTTTTTCCAAAACAGCCATAATCAAGCTAGCACGATTGAAGTCAAGGCCAGTCGTCGTGCGCTTGGCGTTCCCAAACATAGTCGGTGTCACCAAGGCCTGCACTTCAGCAAGAATTGGACGGGTCCCTTCCATAGTCACTACGATAGACGAACCAGTCGCACCATCTAAACGCTCTTCTAAGAAAACTTGACTAGGATTAAGGACTTCAACCAGTCCACCTGACTGCATCTCAAAGATTCCAATCTCGTTGGTCGAGCCAAAACGGTTTTTGACCGCTCTCAAGATACGGAAGGTATGGTGGCGTTCCCCTTCAAAGTAAAGCACCGTGTCCACCATATGCTCCAACATACGCGGACCCGCCAAGGTTCCTTCCTTAGTTACATGCCCGACGATAAAGATGGCGATGTTATTGGTCTTAGCCAGCTGCATGAGCTCAGCCGTCACCTCACGCACCTGAGACACAGATCCTTGCACTCCAGAGATCTCTGGAGACATAATGGTTTGAATTGAGTCAATGATGAGAAAATCTGGCTGGATGCGCTCCACCTCAGCTCGAACACTCTGCATATTGGTCTCTGCATAGAGATAAAACTCGCTATCAATATCTCCCAAGCGCTCTGCTCGTAGCTTAATCTGCTGGGCCGACTCCTCGCCACTGACATAGAGAACGGTCCCCACTTGAGATAACTGGGTTGATACTTGTAAGAGCAGGGTTGATTTCCCAATACCTGGATCCCCACCAATCAGGACAAGACTTCCTGGTACCACACCTCCACCAAGAACTCGGTTAAACTCCTCCATCTCTGTCTTGGTTCGATTGACATTGATGGACGTTACTTCAGCCAGTTTCATTGGCTTGGTTTTCTCCCCTGTCAAGGACACACGCGCATTCTTGACCTCGGCAACCTCAACCTCTTCTACAAAAGAAGACCAAGACCCACAGTTGGGACAACGTCCCAGATATTTAGGGGAATTATACCCACAATTTTGACATACAAATGTCGCTTTTTTCTTTGCGATGATAAACCTCTTTCTAAATCTCTATCTCACACTCAATCACTTGGCAAAAATCAATCTTCTCGTCTGGTACAAATTGGCGCATAAGCATTCGATGAGTGACAACAACGACTGTCTGATAGTCTCGATACTTGCCCATAGATTCTAGAAACCGAGACCTCATTTCCTCAGCTGTCTCATATTGAACAGGAGAATTTGGGAGCAACTCCCCATTATTTTCTAAAAATAGTCTTCTAGCTTCTTCAAATCTATCTATGCCACTTTCATATACCTGCCATTCATGCAATAATGGCTCCACTCTCAAAGGAAGTCCCGTAGCACAAGAAACATAAGAAGCCGTTTCTAAAGCTCTGGTCACTGCTGAAGCTACTAGCAAATCAGCTGTTTGTAGTAAAGGATTTTTGCAAAGGTCCTGAGCTTGTTGCCGTCCTTCCTTAGATAAAGGTGCTAAATCCATCCCAAATCCAGTATAGGAACGCTTCTCTAACTCATGGTAATCTGGCTCCCCGTGACGGATAAAAATAATTTTCATATTAAGATCTCCATAAAACTATCCAATCTTGCCACTGCTTCAGTGTTTTATAGAATTTCTTCTGGTTGGCAACTCCGACAGCAGACAAATCGACAGAAACCTGATAATTCTCCTTGGTAGCTGCCAAAACGGAAGCCTTAACACAGCCATTGCCATCTACCCCTATAAACTCTATGCTTTTAGCACCGTTTTCCTCTAAAAAATCTTTTAAATCTAGATTAGTAAAGCAAGAAGCCCGACGCTTCTCAAAGATACGAGAAGATACAAGCAGCAAGCCGGTCGCAAATTTCTTCTTTCTGTCTTTTCTCCCCCGTCAAGGACACACGCGCATTCTTGACCTCTGCAACCTCAACCTCCTCAACAAAAGAAGACCAAGACCCACAGTTTGGACAGCGCCCTAAATACTTGGGGGAATTATATTCACAATTTTGACACACAAATATCGCCTTTTTCTTTGCGATAATAAACCTCTTTCTATATCTCTATCTCACATTCAATCACTTGGCAAAAATCAATCTTCTCGTCTGGTACAAATTGGCGCATGAGCATTCCGTGAGTTACAATGATAATAGTTTTATAATTTTTATATTTTTCCAAAGCTCTTAAAAAACGATGACGCATCTCTAGATCAGTTTCATAGCGATAAGAAGAATCTTCAGATAAACCTCCTTGATGTTTTAGATAATATTCATGAGCTACCAATACACTAGTTAAATCAGAGTTAGTGCCATCTAAGTCTGGACGCCACTCATGAAAAAACGGCTCCACAAATAAGTCCAATCCTGTTTCAACTGCTATATAATGTGCTGTTTCTAAAGCCCTCGTCACAGACGATGAAATAATAATCTCTGACTTTCCAAAACATGCAGTTTTAGCAACTTCTTTTGCCAGACTGCGACCTTTTCCTGTCAATGGTGCTAAATCACGACCAAAACCACTATAGAGTTGCGGATTTTCAAGTTTATCAAGCATACTATAATCTGGCTCCCCGTGACGTACAAAGATAATCTTCATCTTAGTGCCCAGTTGATCCAAATCCACCAGTTCGCACGCCGTCTGCCTCATCTCCATCTGCGATTAAAAATGGTGCAAAAACAGCCTGAACTACACGTTCCCCAACTTCAAGAACAACCTCTTGGTCTGTAATATTCTTCATCTGCGCAAAAATATGCCCTTCATTTCCAGGATTTCCATAATAATCCCCATCAATAACCCCAACTGAGTTAATTAAAACCAGGCCCTTCTTACGAGGGTTTGAAGAACGATCATAGAGATAAAGCACTTCTGTCGGTTGCATATAAGCCTTGACCCCTGTCGGAACCAAGACAATCTCTCCTGGAGCAATAACTGTGCGCATAGCAACCTTTAAGTCGTAACCAGCTGCATGCGCTGTCTCACGCTTCGGTAGCAAATTTTCATCTGTAAAACTAGAAACTAATTCAAAACCACGAATTTTCATATTTCCCTCTTTTTAATCTTTTATTCTAGGCTATTTTATCTTATTTATTCGAAAAAAGCACGAAAAAAGAGCACACAATTCACACTCGCTTAGGGCTGCTGGATTCCTCCCCTGACCCGCTTCACGCAGAACTGTTGCTCCATTAGTTATTATACCACATTTCCAAAGATTTTAAAAGAGAAATTATTTTTTCCGTCGATTTCTGAAAAATTCCTGCATAATGCCTGCACATTCACTCTCTAAAATCCCTGTTTCAACCTCTACACGATGATTAAGACGCTCATCTGTCAAGATATCATACAGACTCCCAGCTGCACCAAATTTCTGATTTTTAGCCCCATAAACTACCTTAGGGATACGAGCAAGCCCAATCGCCCCACTACACATAACGCAGGGCTCAATGGTCACAAAAAGTGTGCAGTCGAGCAAGCGCCAGCTCTCTTCCCTCAGATTAGCATTCTCAATGGCCATAATTTCCGCATGCATAACCGCACGTTGTAACTCCTCACGTGCATTGTGCCCCCGACCAATGATTTCTCTATCCTTGACAATCACACAACCAATTGGGATTTCATCATGCTCTAAAGCAATCTCCGCCTCCTTCAGGGCCTCTCTCATAAAAACTTCTTTTTCTTCAACTGTATAATCCATAACTTCTCTCTTTTCTCGCCTATCAATTCTATCATTATAGCATGTTTTTCTAGACAAAAAAAGAGCTCTATAATATTTGCAAAAACCAACTTTAGATAGTATTCAATCTCTGGTTTGTAGAAATAATGTTATAAAAAGAGTATAATAGTAGCAAAATTGAGAGAAACATTAGAAATCATGAACTGAGAGTAATGGAGACAACTGATACAAAATATTCAAATCTGTCGGAAGATTTTTAACCATAAGTCTCCAAGAGATGATTATCCTGAGATTTAAATAATAAACAAGATGAAAGGGTAAATAATGAAATTAGAATTTTTACAGGATGAACCAAAACTTACCTTGATGTTTCCATATAAAGATACATTTAATAGAGTATGGGGCCCATCCATGATATCTATATCTGTTATGATTCTCTGGATTCTGAAGCGTCTGATGACTTACAATACTGATTTTGCAGACAAGATTGTTATGGCGGTAGCGCTTATTTATGCTCCCCTTCTTATATGGTTTTTGGGCTATTCTCTCTTCATAAATGGAGTAAAAGTAGAGATTTTTAAAAACAATACTGTTCAGTATTATACCTATAGCAGTAGAGGTCACAGCCTATTACATTATCAATTTAGACTTCAAGATATTGAACAACTAACCATTAAAAAGCGTCCCTTTAACTGTGTAAAGCTAACCATCAAAATTAAAAATCCTGTTTGTGTGGCATTACATGAGAAAAAACTAAATAAGCTGGTCAGTGTCAGTATCATCACAGATAAACTAAAGGCAGATACTTTTATGCACGAAATGAAGCAATTTCAAAGAGATAAAGCAGATAATCAAGTTATCAACTAAACTAATTCAGAAAAAATTCAAGTTTGTCTAACTTACAAATTCTCAAGAAACTAGTTCACTGAAGAGGCTGGGATCAGAAATCCCAACCTCATTTTTGCTTAGTTCTGATCCTTTGATGTGTTAGCCAATTGAAGGATTTGTTGCTATTTTAGAATTCAAAAAGCTCCTTTTACCGAAATTTCTTTTCTCTAACTAATCTACCAAAATGTTGAAAACTCGTAGATCTGGGGCTACCAAATCGAGACTTAATCTAGAAACTTAATGCCCAATGTTTTTTCTTCATATCCTACTTTCAAGAAGACACCCAGATAGGACTTAAAAAATGACAAAAAAAGCCACCGAATGCGGTGACTTTATAGGGAGATTATTATGAAAAAGAAAAGTTTAGGATATTTGTTACAACAAGTTAGGAGGTCTTCTTGTAACTGTCTATAGTATACCTGACCTGTCTTAAACAAATCTTAAAAATCTCTTATGACCAAACACTTTCTAAAATATTTGTTTGTTCACGACCAGGACCTACTGAGAAAGTAGAGATGCGAACGCCGACTAATTCGCTAACACGACGAACATAGTTACGTGCATTTTCAGGAAGATCTTCCAAATTGCGAACACCAGTGATGTCTTCTGACCAACCTGGCAATTCCTCATAGATAGGTTTGCAACGTTTCAATTGCTCAAGACTAGCTGGATAGTAGTCAATACGTTGACCATCCAGATCATAGGCTACACAGATTTTCACTGTATCCAAACCACTCAAAACATCGATAGAGTTCAGTGAAAGGTTAGTGATACCAGAAACTCGACGACTGTGACGCATCACAACTGAGTCAAACCAACCCACACGACGTGGACGACCTGTAGTTGTACCATACTCATGACCTACTTCACGAATGCGTTCTCCCACTTCATCAAACAACTCAGTTGGGAAAGGACCATCACCAACGCGACTTGTGTAAGCTTTACATACACCTACAACCTTGTCAATCTTGCTTGGACCAACACCTGAACCGATCGTCACACCACCCGCAACAGGGTTTGATGACGTAACAAATGGATAAGTACCTTGGTCAATATCTAGCATGACACCTTGGGCACCTTCAAAAAGCACACGTTTACCGTTATCAAGCGCATCATTTAAAATAACAGAAGTATCTGTGACATATTGCTTGATTTGTTGACCATATTCATAATATTCTTCAAAAATATCATCAATTGAAATAGGGTTGCTTTCGTACAATTTTTCAAACAAACGATTCTTCTCAGCAAGGTTACGTTCTAAACGCTCACGGAAAATCTCCTTATCCAAAAGATCTGCGATACGAATTCCCACTCGAGCAGCCTTATCCATATAAGCTGGACCGATACCCTTGATAGTAGTACCAATCTTATTTTCACCCTTAGCTTCTTCTTGCAGACGGTCTAACTCGATGTGGTACGGTAAAATAACATGCGCACGATCAGAAATACGTAGATTATCTGTTGTAACACCTTCATCATGAAGATAGCTCAACTCTTTCACAAGTGACTTAGGATTTACAACCATCCCATTCCCAATGACAGAAATTTTTTCAGGGAAGAAAATCCCAGATGGAATCAAGTGCAACTTAAATTTCTTACCATCAATCACGATCGTGTGACCTGCATTATCACCACCTTGGTAACGCGCAATCACTTCTGCATTCGCTGAAAGGAAGTCAGTAATCTTCCCTTTACCTTCATCACCCCACTGGGTACCCACTACAACAACTGAAGTCATAATCTTGTCTGAGCCCTTAGGCTCTTCCTTTCTCACATACATGGCAGGAATCTCACCTGCAATTATATCTTACAATTTATTATAATAAAGATTCTCTATTTTTTCAAGACCAAATACCTGAAACATTAGGAATTTAAAGAAAATCGAAAAAATCATATTGAAAAAATATTGCAAATTTTTATTATGATAAGATAAAACAATAAAATTGTTCGGAAATAACGATAAATAAAGATTAAACTAGAACATAATCCTTTGAAATTAACAACTGTTCAATGTATAATCGGTAGCAAGCACGATAGTGGTAAGAAATCAACGGATGAATAACATCAATGTTATAACGAAACAGATAATAAAGTAAAAATCGAAGATGGAAAACTTCCCACTCCAATTCGTTATCAATTAATTGACTATACTCATTTTCAATAACTTTATAAAAATCAAGATATTCTTCATAAATCTTTCTAATCATTTTAATAAACTCCATTTCTATTGATGAAATGAGTATAACAGAAAAAATAAAGAAAATGGGAAGCTTCTTCTATCATGTATCACTATGAATAGCCAAATAAAAAATAGATAAAAAAACTCACAGATCAGGTGCACAATACTACATTTCAAAAAGAAAAAACTATAATTTATGTAATATGAGGAAATTAATGTAAGAATTACGGTAGCTTAATTATTTACAAATAAATTATAAAACTATAATGATAACACCATAAAATCAAATAGGAATTTACTTCTGAGATCTATTAAACATTTTACAGAATTACTTAAAGTAAAAAAATCAAATATAAGAAGCTTATCAAAGATATCAAAAATTACTAAAGACACAACTAAAAAAGGATCAAGTTGACCCCTAAAAGAAAAATAAAAAAACGTTCCTTAGAACGTTTACTTACTCCGCCAGTAGGACTCGAACCTACGACATCATGATTAACAGTCATGCGCTACTACCAACTGAGCTATGGCGGATAAAAGCTAAGCGACTTCCTTATCTCACAGGGGGCAACCCCCAACTACTTCCGGCGTTCTAGGGCTTAACTGCTGTGTTCGGCATGGGTACAGGTGTATCTCCTAGGCTATCGTCACTTAACTTTGAGTAA